>NZ_QSRV01000037.1:0-8731 GCF_003437235.1 Collinsella sp. TF07-1 | reverse complement strand
CGACGGATCCCGTCCTAAAGCCCGCGGCTGCGACGCCCAAGACAATCACGACAACCAAAACGACCGTGACCAAGACCATGGCGTCCACGCCATCCAAGGCCAAGACTGCTGGCGTCTCCACCGTCACGCTCCCCAAGACCGCCGACGGCAACTGGATCGCCGCCTCCCTGGCGCTATTCCTGCTGGGAACAGCGCTTGTGTTTGTTAACGTCGTGATTGCGGTTCTAGGTAGGCCAAAGCGTAACGGCGATTGACCGAAGTGCCATACACTTTCTAGGTAGGGGCAATTGCAACGTGTATGACGCATAGCAGGGGCGCGCCGGCTATTCAAAGAAGCTCGGAAGCCTCTATGCGTCTGTGCAAAAGCGCGTGAACGAGCTCATCTCTTGAGCCCCCAAGAAATTCGCGAGCGCATCAACTCGGGCGTGGTCACTCTGCTGGCCGCGCCCCTCTGCATCGCGCTGCTGCTGGTTTTACCATTTCTGATTTGGGATAGGCACCTTCGCTAGCTCCATGCAAGTGAATTGTGGTCCCACGTGGATTCTTTGGGCCCGATCGCGAGCGCGGGCCCGAAGGCTGTAGTAGCTGGCCCATGCCTGGCGCGACGGATCGCAGACGCTTTCCTGGCTGCCGCCGTCCCATAGGTGGACACGTCCATGCGCGCCTTGGCCTGGGACGAGGCGCTGGTCTGGGTTACGTGGAAGGTCGTCGCGGTGCCCGCGGGGGCGTCGTTCCACGAGACGGTGAAGGTGACGCCGTTTTGGCTTGCGGTTGCGGAGTGGGCGTAGCCGGTTTGTGACGTGGTGGAGATTGCGGCGGGTGTGGGGTTGGTCTGGGTGCTGAGGGATGGGGCGGGGGTGCCGGTTGCGGCGGTGGTGCCGGTATTGGTGGCGTAAGCGCTTTCCGTGTTGGCTGCGCTGGTGCCGGTGGATGTTGCGGTGCTGTCCTCTACGGTATCTGCTGTCGTGCTTGTGTTGGTGCCGTCTTCGGCCTTGCCTGCGTCGCTGCTCGTTGCGTCGGCTTGCGCCTGCTGCCCGGCGGTTTCTTGAGGCTGCATAGCTTCTGCGATGGCTGCCATAGGCAACGTCGCGCCGACCATGGACGTGCACGCGATCGCGCAGAGCAGGTAGTAAAGGGATCGTTTCATAGCGGAGCCTCTCGGTGAGCAGCCAATAGGGTCCGAAGGCAGCTCCAGGCCAGCACTCCGCACATATTTTGTTGGGGATTATTTTACGGGAACCCCAGTCAACATCAGCGAACTTTCTGGGGAATGTTGGGGAGGGGAGAGGGCTGTGGATCCGCTTTAGTCCTCGGCGGGGCTGTTGCTCGTGTTGGGTTGGCTATACGCGATGCGGTAGCTTCAACATGATGTCGTCTTGCGATTCTTCGAGACTCGACACCGAGACCTTCCAGGAAAAGTCCGTGAGGTTGCTGCCTAGGTTGATTGCGGCTGACGACCGGGCAATAAGCGAGTGTCTCAACATGTTGGTCAAGCAAAATCTTTTGTTAATTTAGAACTGACATTCGATATGAATTCGTTTTGTCAGGCGATAAAGTGCGGAGCCCCATTTGTATTTATGCAGGTCAAAAGGTCTGGCTCTAGGGGGATTTGGTGGCCCGCAAGTTGCCGATTATTTTTACTGAAAAAATTGCTGCATCTACCTGTTAAAACACAACATCTTGTGATCTCGATCAAAAAACAATACAGGATATGGAATGAGTGAAGGGCTAAAATTGAAACAACGTGAAACGTCGTTTCCCCATTACAACTTAATTGTACGGAAGGAGCCGGATGGTATAGCTGTCAAAAATGAGGCCATGTAGATGGTCGGTTTAGTTTCTTTAGGGGCGTGTGCGCCTGTCGGTCAATGGCAGTATGCGCCCCCTTTTGCCCAAATCATTTACAAATAGCTTTTCTTCAGCAACCTGACACTTGCGTGGCAGGACGGTTAAGTTTGCCAAAAATTGCGAAGGATGGCTTTGATTCTTGGAGGTGCGTAATTATTGGTCAGTAACTGTTTTGATGATTTGCTCGGGAAGATCTCTGCTTACGATTTCTTTAACGTGCTCATACCGGGTGCGCTCGTAACATACTCCATAAGCGAGATGCCGTTGGGTTGTTATGTTGACAGCTCCGATTGGCTGGCGTTGTTTGTGATGAGTTATGTTCTCGGCCTCATTGCTTCGCGAATTGGTTCTCTCTGTATTGAGCCGTTGGTTCGCAACCTGAAACCTATCAGAAAACGGGACTATTCTGCCTTTGCGTATGCTCAGAAAAACGACCCAAAGGTCGAGCAACTCTTAATGATTTCAAACATGTATCGCAGCCTGGCGGGGGCCGGTGTCCTGCTCGTCATTATTCTGCTTGCATCATTGTTGCCGGAATCTCATCGGCTTCCAGCGGCGCTGTGCTCTTTTATCGCCTTATTTATTGCCTCCTGGATCAAACAGGAGCGGTATGTAGAAAAGCGAATCAACTTCAATCTTGAGGAACGTGATAAGCATGAGCGAGATTAAGTCCCTGTCCGTTGGCAACGGCGACATGTTTTATGTCAACCACAATTCTGATAACTTCAGCATGATCGATTGCAATATTACCGATGAGCGTAAGTCGGAAATCCTTGATGAGGTCAAAAAGCTCGCAGGGAAAAAGGGCGTCGTTCGTTTTATCAGTACGCACCCGGACCAAGATCATATTCAGGGTATTGAGTATCTTGATGAGCTTAAGCTCATTCCGAATTTTTATTGCGTCGACAATAATGTCTCCAAGTCCACGGAGACCGAGAGTTTTAAAAAGTACAAAGAGCTGAAGGGCTCGCCGTGCGCTTACAAAATATACAAGGGGTGTAAGCGCAAATGGATGAACGTTTCTGATGGTGAGCGCGGTTCTGCTGGGATTAGCGTCCTCTGGCCCGATGTGAATAATGAGACCTTCCGGGATGCTTTGCGGGATGCCGAAAGCTCTGATAAACCCAATAATATTAGTCCTGCGATTGTCTACTCTCTTGAGGAAGGAGTCCGTGCGCTTTGGCTTGGTGACATGGAGAATGACTACATGGTGGCGATTGAAGACGACATCGCACTTTCGCCTGTGGACATTCTTTTTGCACCGCATCATGGACGGAAGTCTGGTCGCGTCCCTAAGACATGGCTGGATAAGTTGGAGCCTCGGTTGATTGTTGTAGGAGAAGCCCCGTCAGACGAGCTTGATTATTACTCGAATTACAACACTCTGACACAGAACAGCGCTGGCGACATTTTGTTCTGTTGCGAGGCCGGTAAGACTCACGTTTACGTTGGATCTCCTTCTTATAGCGTCAATTTCTTGGGTGAAGACCCTAATGCTCCGCGAGTGAAGGGTGCGCTGCGTTATTTGGGCTCTTTTGATTGTGGTGACCGTTAGTCCTGCTGTCGTTTCGTTCATTCGTGGCCTGCCCACGCTTTTACCGGACAGGCCTAGATGTGTCCTTTCATCTCATTGAGATGGTGCAGGATATTGTCCTGTGATACAAAAGCTCTACGGGAGCTTTAAGGGTGACGCTTTCGACAAGAGAGTGTTGCCCTTTTTTCATGAGTGTAATGATGTGTATTTAGGCGTTTTGTTAACAAGGTTACGCGGGATGCCCTGGAATGCCTCGGCGGTCGAGCTTAGATTTGAGGCACCGTAAAAGACGTTGCCGTGCGGGGAATGTCAGGTGCTGTCAACGATGTCGCTCTCTCGCGCCGTGAGCATGCGGAAAAACAGCAAGAGCCAGCTGGCGTAGATGCCCGTCCCGTACGCTAAAGACTCTTCCAATGAATTGCCCTGCTCGCCGGGTAGATCATGGTAGTAGCTGGCTGCGTTTATATAGAGGCGTCCGTTTACCAGGTTTCCGATGTACGCCTCTTTGGGTGCGAACTTCAGTGCCCCAAAGCTCTTTCGCCAGGGTGTGAAGGGCGACCAGAAAGCCAGGTGGATCAACGGTCCTGCTGTGTGCGCTTCGTTTTATGTCCGCACCAGTGCTTACACTTTTGAAAACGGCACGAGGGCGTCTGTCACATATCTCATGCTGTAGACGCATCGGCAAGTTCAGAGTTAAAGGCGAGGTAAGTATGAAAGGCAGAAATCAGCACGTTACGATGCGCTCGGATGGCAATTGGCAGATTAAGGGCGAGGGGGCATGTCGCGCTTCCTTCGTTACGACGACCCAGAGCGAGGCAATAAAGCTCGGTCGGCGCATTTGCTCCAATCAAGAGTCGGAGTTGATCGTCCATCGTCGCGATGGCAGAATCCGCGCAAGGGATTCCCATGGCCACGACCCCTTCCCACCGAGGGGATAAGGGGTCGGCTCCATGCCGACAACGGCCCGTAATATCGCGTCCGTTGTCGCTAAATGACTTCTTCATTGTGGCGAAATAGGAGCTTGGGGCTATTTTACCTGAATTGGTTGTTTGGTCTCTTCAAAGGGTTGATTTGGGGGATTCGTGGTATTGGATTGACGGACCCCGAGTTCTCCCTTAAAGTAATCGTTGTGATGAGGCCTTGCGACGGTACGTCCGGCTTGGTCCGTGGGAACCGCCGAAAGGCGGTTTTCGCGTTTAAGGGGTCCAAATGGATAAACCATTTAAATCTATTGATGAGCAGATTGCTATTCTTGAAGGCCGTGGACTCGAATGCGATAACAATACTCGTTTAGTTTTGGAGCGCGAGGGATACTATCCGGTTATTAACGGCTACAAGGATTTATTTCTCGACCAGCGCGGAGATTCTTGCCACGAGCTATTCGTAAAAGGTACGAAGTTTTCTGATATCTATCGTTTATTCGAATTCGATCGAACGTTGCGCCTGCTGATGTTTGAGTATTTTAACAAGGCGGAAGCAGTTCTTAAAACCGTCTGCTCTTATCGATTTGCCATGGCTCATAAAGATAGCCCAGAAGCATACCTTGATAGAGATTCCTATCGTGCTGATGCCGGCTATCGAAAAAAGATCGACACGCTTATCGGTGATTTCGAGAAGGTGCTATGTAGGTCTAAAAAATGGAACAGTGATTATAAAAGGGACTACATTCGTCATTATGAAAATAATCACGACAATACGCCGGTATGGATTCTTATGAATTACCTAATGCTTGGCCAGGCATTCAAGTTTTTCGAGTTTCAACCAGAAAGCATGAGAAATTCCATTGCCAAGTCGTTTTCTGACCTTTATTTCGAGACACATGAAGTCCATAAGCGCATCAGCCCACGAAGGCTAAGACTTGCGTACGATCATATTAAAGATTTTCGAAATATCTGTGCGCATGACGAGCGTCTATTCTGCGCCAGGGTATCTCCGTCTCACGATGTCAATCTAGTAGGGGTTTTAAGCGATCTTGAGCTAGTGCTGACTGAGGATGACTATAAGATTTTACGCCGAAATATACTGCTTGATGCACTTAAGTTGAGCGACGAGCTCAGCAACGATGCCAGCGCAAAAGTGCTTTTCGCTATGGGCGTTAACGATTTGCCGAGCGTGTTTCCTAAGGAAATATTGGGGTCGTAATCGACGCGAGCGATGAATTTACCCTACAAGTTGGATGCGCATGAGATCGCGCAGAGCAGGTAGTAAAGGGGTCGTTTCATAGCGGAGCCTCTCGGTGAGCAGCCAATAGGGTCCAAAGGCAGCTCCAGGCCAGCACTCCGCACATATTTTGTTGAGGTTTATTTTACGGGAACACCAGTCAACATCAGCGAGCTTTCTGGGGAATGTTGGGGAGGGGACGGATGGTGGGCCCGCTTTGGTCCCCGGCGGCGCTCTGACCCGTGCTGGGTTGACTATACGCGATGCGGCAGCTTCAACATGAGGCCGTCTTGCGCCTCTTCGAGACTTGTTACCGAGACCTTCCAGGAAAAGCCAGTGAGGCTGCTGCTCAGGTCAAGCTCTGCATGGGCGTATTCTTCGATTTTGTAGTCTTGGTTTTTCGCCGGGTTTCTTAATTGAAGGCATTTGATCCGGGGAGCGTAAAACAACAGTTTCAAATATTGTCGCTTCCTGTTCAATTTTGTCTATCTACAATTAATCGCAAGCGTATGACTTGAGGAGATTGTTTACAGGTGGAATCGGTCACTATTCTTTGGATTGTCTTTTATGTCTTTACCGGTTTGGTGAGCGTTCAGCTTGTCCGCTTTGCTGGGCCCTTGGCGATTGGAGGGCAATACACCGTCGAAGAACTGTACCCCTCCGATGAGTCGGGCAGGTTGAACGTTGCCTACCGAATTCTCGCTCCAACAATTTGTTGCCAGCTCCCCGTGTTTATTGTGGCTGCGATTTGCGATGCGTTTTCAGTTCCAGGTCCTTCGCTGCGATACATGCCCACCCTTTTCTATTGGTTGTTTCTTGGGGTAATCAAGCATGCAAGGGGTAAATTGCGGTACCGGACCCTTCCTTTCTCATTCGAGGCGTTCATGTCTCTTTTGCTGTCCGTCGCATTCGATCACTTTGTTATCGATGGCTATCTCGGAGGACAGGGGCTAGATGTGCTTGATACTTCGAGTATTGCCTTTGAGTTTGAGCTGGCATTATTTGGTGTTGTGACCTTTTGGATTTCCACCTTTTTTAAGCGTTATCAAATTAAGCGTAGCCGTGTGCGCTCATATGTCATTCCGTCATATGTTGTTCCGTCGTACTCCGTATTTAATTACTCTTCAATTGATACGGGCGAAGCCAGGCTATTCGCATACGAGCGTGAATATGGTGATCTTTTACCTCAGCGTTTTTCGAATGATCTCCTGTTGAGAAGTGTTTTCTTCGCAATTATGGCTATAGAGGATGGGAATCGTCCTGAGTTCATCCGAACGATCGAGCGTATGGCCGCTCATTTCCATTTGGCAAATACTACGGGGATAATGCAGCAGAAGAGCGAGACTCCTCTGTCTGATAGGGATAGCGTTAAACTCGCAATTCCCTATATTGAGAGCATGTGGGACCAGTTCCTTGTTGAATTCGGTCGTTCTGCTGAGGGATCCGGGGGAGACGGTCTGCGAATTTTCATGGGCTATTACACCTACGACTACTTGATGTTGTCGCGGACTATCCGCAATCACTTTGCGCCATTTTATGGGGACTATTGTGGAACGAGATTACTTAATGCTAATCACGTATTTTGCGATGTTCTGGAATTTGAGGAAAGGCAACGTTACGGATTGCTTCCAAAGACGGTTTCTGCGACTGGATCGATATGCGCCACTGAGCTTGGATGGCTTTCTGGGGAGTACTGTTATTGGGCCGATTACAATACGGTTGTATCCTGCCTGAATGAAAATGATGGCAATGGCGTTAAACTGGTCAGCAAAAATGATGTGAATAAAACCCAGATAACCGAGACGACCTTAAGGCTTAAGGAGCAAGGTGTTTCCGTTCTTGAGGCCAAGTATGTGCCCGGCGCTTCGGCGACCATCGTGTGCATCGGCGATTCCTCGAAGATTTCGAGTACTGTCGGTAGTGACTGGATGGTTGTTAGCTAGGTGAATCATCTTTGCCTTTCCGCATATTGATTGCGCATTCTCGTGCACGGACGCGAAAATGCTTCGCATTAGTTTCAACGCGAAGAGTATTTGCTACATGATTAACTTTTTTGGATGCGCAATTACTGCGCATCTAGGTTAACATCCAGTTAGTGATGCAGTTGTCGTGGGCTCTACGTGAGGCGATGACAAAGGAGGGTCGTTGTTTGGTTGTTATCGGCAACGGCCCTTTGATTTTAGGAGTTACTTTGGCGATGGAATTTTAGACTTTCGCTCAACTTATCGAACTCCTAGAGAGTCATGGCGTTCTAACTGATGCCGCTGCGCTAGATTGCCTGAGGCGCGAAATGAATATTTGCTCGTCGGAACACTGCTGAATATTGGGTCACCTGTGCGGTTCGAATTTTCAATTGTCGAGCAGCTTTGTCTCCGATGAAGTCTTGCAATTCTAGTAAAATCCAAACATATGTTCTATACTTATGGAAGTAGCTTGTTTGGAGGCGCTAGATGGAAGTCGGAAGAGATGACATTGTAGAAAGCGTTGTACGTTTGATAAATGGGGTGGGGCGTAGCCCATATTTATTCGTCGGCTCGGGCTTTTCCCGTAGATACATGGGTACCGACGATTGGGTTGGTTTGTTAAGGCACCTCTGTTCCCGTCTTTCCGATGATCCCTTTCGGCTTGACTCGTACCTGGCACGTTGTCCAGATGAGTCTGACAATAGCGCATTGCCCTCTGCCGCGACGATGCTTGATAAGGATATGCGCATAGCTGTTCTTGAGGACCCTCGCTTCGCTTCTTTTAGAAACGATCATGTAGAGGACATTCGTCAGCGTAAATCTATTTTAAAGATCATGGCGGCCGAGAGGTTATCCTCGTTCAAACCTGAATATATGACGCATGAGCTTGATATCTTGAGAGAGGTTGGCAGGCGGCGTATCTCTGGAGTTATAACAACCAACTATGACTGTCTCCTGGAGTCGCTATTTCCCGAGTTTAAAGTTTTTGTTGGCCAAGACGATCTCGTCTTTCACAGAACTTTTGAAATGGGTGAAATCTATAAGATCCACGGTTCTATGGATAATCCTGAATCTATGGTTCTTGAGGAGGCAGATTACGCAAAACTCGCCGAAACACAGGATTACTTGGCTGCCAAGTTGTTAACTATTTTTATGGAATACCCAATTATTTTGGCTCTGTTAGACCATAATTGACATATAGGTGATGCCACCGTGGTATAATGGA
>NZ_QSRV01000036.1:7971-9774 GCF_003437235.1 Collinsella sp. TF07-1 | reverse complement strand
GCAACGCGTTGCGCTGAGTCCTGAGGCTGTTGCAATGAAAATGAGAATCAAGGATTTTTGTGCATATGCAATATCGATTAACTTTACCCTGCGACAGTAGCTACTGCTTGTGATAGAGTGCTACAAACTCTGGCTTTTGCCCTACGAGTGACCAAGAGCTCGGGGGCTTTAACACAAGGAGGATCTATGCCCGAGAAGATTGAAGAGCTGGTACGCGCTGCGCTTGCTGCGGCCCAGGAGGCCGGCGACCTTTCCGCATTTGAACTTGACGATTGCGCTATCGAGCGACCGGCTGATACTTCTCATGGCGAGTGGACTTCCACCATGGCTCTGAAGTCCGCCAAGCTGGCTCACTGCGCCCCGCGCAAGATCGCCGAGGCCGTCGTTGCCCATATGCCCGAGGACCCCGCGATCGAGAAGGTCGAGATCGCCGGCCCCGGCTTCATCAACTTCTACCTCTCCGTCGCCGTCAAGAACGCCATCTTTGGCGAGGCCCGCGAGAAGGGTATGGACTTTGCTAAGTCCAACGTCGGCGGCGGCCTGAAGACTCAGGTCGAGTTCGTCTCCGCCAACCCCGTCGGCCCCATGCACATCGGCCACGGCCGCTGGGCTGCTCTGGGCGACTCCCTTTGCCGCGTCATGGACCACGCCGGTTACGACATCCAGCGTGAGTTCTACATCAACGACCACGGCTCTCAGATGAACACTTTCGGCAACTCCATCAGCACGCGCTACATGCAGCTCGCCGACATCATCGCCAAGCAGGGCGTTGATATCGACGAGGCTCACAAGCTGCTGATCGCCGACCGTGACGCCTTTGTTGCCGACGAGAACGACGAGCACCCCGAGACCCATCCGTATCAGGACAACTTTGCCGAGACCTTGGGCAAGGACTCTTACGGCGGCGACTACATCATCGACGAGGCCGCCGAGTTCTGGCGCACCGACGGCGACAAGTGGGTCGACGCCGATCCGCAGGAGCGTATGGAGAGCTTCCGTGAGCGCGGCTACGTGAAGATGGTCGACAACATGCGCGACCTCTGCCACGCCGTCAACTGCGACTTTGACCGTTGGTACTCCGAGCGCTCGCTGTATGTGAAGGACACCGAGGGCGAGACCGCCGGCACCTCCGCCGTCGACCGCGCTTTTGAGAAGCTCGACAAGATGGGCTACCTCTACACCAAGGACGGCGCCCTGTGGTTCCGCTCCACCGATCTGGGCGACGACAAGGACCGCGTCCTGATCAAGTCCGACGGCGAGTACACCTACTTCGCCTCCGACGTCGCCTATCACTGGGATAAGTTCCAGCGCGTCGACCACGTCATCGACATCTGGGGCGCCGACCACCACGGTTACATCGAGCGCGTCCGCTGCGTCTGCGACGCTCTGGGTTACCCCGGCAAGTTCGAGGTTCTACTGGGCCAGCTCGTCAACCTGCTGCGTAACGGCAAGCCCGTCCGTATGTCCAAGCGCAAGGGCACCATGGTGACCCTTCAGGAGCTCGTCGACGAGGTTGGCTCCGATGCCGCTCGCTACACGCTCATCTCCAAGAGCTCCAACCAGATGGTCGACTTCGACATCGAGGCCGTTAAGAAGCGCGACAACTCCAACCCGGTCTATTACGTGCAGTATGCTCACGCCCGCGTGTGCTCCATCCTGCGCCGTGCCGCCGACGTTACCGCCGAGCAGGCCGACGAGATGGGCATGAAGGCCGTTGCCGCCAAGGCCATCGGTGAGAACGTCGATTACTCGCTGCTGACCGACCCGACCGAGCTCGCCCTTTCGCGCAAGCTCAACGAGCTC
>NZ_QSRV01000036.1:0-7961 GCF_003437235.1 Collinsella sp. TF07-1 | reverse complement strand
AACGAGCTCACCGCCCTGATCGCCAGCTGTGCTTGCGATCGCGCCCCGTTCCGTCTGACCCACTTTGCCGAGGAACTCGCCGGTGACTTCCACAGCTTCTACGCTGCCTGCCAGGTGCTGCCGAGCGAGGGCCGTCCCGTCGACCCCGAGCTTTCGCGTGCCCGTCTGGCCGCTTGCGATGCCGTCCGCGTGACGCTCGCCCTGGTGCTCACCCTCGTTGGCGTTTCCGCGCCCGAGCAGATGTAACCTGCGGGTCATTTGACCGTGTAGGTTTGGTTTAACTGAGCCCTATAAGCCCGATCTCCCACGGAGGTCGGGCTTTTTTCGCAAATGCCGACGTATTGACGAATTTGGAACTGCTGGAAATACGAAACTATGCCGGTTTACTACGATGAATTGGGAATTTCCAACCACGCCGGCTTTTCGCAAAAAAGCGCAAGGCATCTACCTGCGGTTTTTAGTTCAACATGTTTCGGAGTGGTCGCGGTTGATCGATTCGTCGTAGTAAACCGCCATAGTTTTGGCGGAGGCAGTCTGATTTGTGGGTGGTAGACCAAAGAGTGTCCCTTTTGACTAGTCGTTTAAGAACGCCCCCAATGACTAAGTTGCAGGTGGCGGCGGTTGTGTTACACTAACGCTGCGTAGTTGACGCAATCATCTCGATACAGATCAATGATGTCCGTCGTTTTGAACGGAACTAGACTGTTTAGCCGCCCTGAAGGTTTATGCAGGGAGCATGTGATCACAGGGCTTGAAAAGAAAGTTGAGCAAACACTGTGTCTGATCAACAGCAAGAAAACGAAATAACGACGACGCAAGCCGCTCCCGCTGCACCGGTTGCGTCGGACCAGGTCGCGGCGCCCGCGCAAGCCTCGGCTCCCGAGACGCCTAAGGCTGCTTCGACGCCTGCGCCTGCAACTGGTGAGGAGGCTGCTCCGGCAAAGCCCAAGCTCGCGCGCCGCACGGCCAAGCCTGCCGCTGACGGCGAGGAGGTCACCAAGCCCAAGCGCCGTACCACGCGCACGACGCGCGCCAAGCGCACCGTTGCAGCTGACTCCTCGGCGCCGATTTCCGATGAGGTCGCGCAGGCACGTGCGTTGGCGCAGATTAGCGAGGCTCAGGTGGTGCGCGCCCGCCGTCGTGCTGCCGAGCGCGAGGCCGCGGCTCTGACCGAGCTTGCAGCTCCGTCTGTGCCCGAGACGCCTGCCGCCATCGAGACCCCTGCCGCCGACCTGCCGACCGAGAAGCCGGCACCGCGCACACGCCGCCGCACGGCTGCTAAGGCCGAGCAAGTTGCGGAACAGGTAGCCCCCGAGCTCACTGAGGCTTCGGTCCGTTCCGCGGCAGGGGAGGGCACATTGCCTGTTGAGCCCGCTGCGCCTGTCGAGGCCAACGAAGTTCCCGTTGTCGATCTGGCTTTGCGCCCGCACCGTCGCGGTCGCAAGCCCAAGGCCTTTGTCGAGGCAGAGAAGGCCGCAGCAGCAGCCGCCGCCGCTCGGGATGCTGCGGCGACCGCCGAGTCTGCAACCGCTGCCGATGCACCCGTCCAGGATGCTACGACTTCCGAGGCCGCTCTCGCCGATGCCGAGCCCGCCGACGTCCGTCCCGGTCGCAGCCGTCGCACCGCTGCTAAGCGCACGTCCAAGGCTAAGGCCTCCAAGAAGGGCGCGTCCGAGGATTCCGCCGAGACGACCGCCGATGCATCGGCTGATGCCGCCGAGCCCCAGGACGTCGAACAGCCTGCGTCCGAGAAACCCAAGCGCGGCCGTAAGAAGTCCGCTAAGGCCAAGGCCGCCGAGCAGCAGGCTGGCGTCGAAGCGCAGGTCGATACCGGCGCCGAGGCCAATGACGCCGCTGCGGCCAATGTTGACGCCGTCGCAACCGATGGCGCCGCGCCCGCCGAGGGCGAAGACGGCACTCGTCCCAACCGTCGCCAGCACAAGCGCAACGACGAGCGCAACGAGCGCAAGGACGATCGCAACAACGACCGCCGCAACCGCCAGCGCGACCGCAAGCAGCGCAACAAGGAGCGTAACGCCGCCCCCACCGAGCCCACGCTTTCGCGCGAGGAGCTTGCGGCCATGAAGGTCGCCGAGCTGCGCGAGAAGGCAAAAGAGTTCGAGATCGAGACGACCGGCAAAAAGAAGGCTGAGCTCGTCGAGGAGATCTACACCACCGCCGCGAAGGCCGAGGGCTTCCGCGACATTAAGGGTATCCTGCAGATTCGTCCGGACAGCTCCGGCATCATCCATGCCCATGGCTATATGAAGTCCAACGACGACGCCTTCGTTCCGGCTTACCTCATCCGCTCCGCGCGCCTGCGCACGGGCGATGTCATTGAGGGCTCCCTGCGCCCCTCGCGCGGCGGCGACAAGCGCGCCGGCCTCGCCAAGATCACGACCGTCAACGGGCTGGATCCCGAGCAGATCCGCAACCGCCCCAAGTTCGGCGATCTGACCCCGGTCTATCCCAACGAGCCGCTGCGTATGGAGCACGGCAAGGACTCCATCACCGGTCGCGCCATCGATATCGTGTCGCCGATCGGCAAGGGCCAGCGCGGCCTGATCGTGTCGCCGCCCAAGGCCGGCAAGACCACGATCCTCAAGAAGATCTGCCAGTCTATCTCGATTAACAACCCCGAGGTGCACCTGATCTGCCTGCTCGTCGACGAGCGCCCCGAAGAGGTCACCGATATGCAGCGCTCCATCAAGGGCGAGGTCGTGGCCTCGACCTTCGATATGCCCGCCGACAACCACACCCGCGTGGCCGAGCTCGTCATCGAGCGCGCCAAGCGCATCGTGGAGCTGGGCGGCGATGTCGTGGTGGTGCTCGACTCCATCACGCGTCTTGCCCGCGCCTACAACCTGGCGGCGCCCGCTTCGGGCCGTATCCTTTCGGGCGGTGTCGATTCGGCGGCCCTGTATCCGCCCAAGCGCTTCCTGGGTGCAGCCCGCAACATCGAGAACGGCGGCTCGCTTACCATTCTTGCCTCCGCCCTCATCGACACCGGCTCAAAGATGGACGAGGTCATCTTTGAGGAGTTCAAGGGCACCGGTAACATGGAGCTCAAGCTCGACCGCGACCTTGCCGATCGTCGCATCTTCCCGGCCATCGATCCCGTTGCCTCCGGTACGCGCAACGAGGACCTGCTGGTCGACGAGCAGATGCGCCCGTTTGTCTTTGGCCTGCGTCGCATACTCGCCGGCATGAACAATACCGAGCGCGCGGCGGCGTCGTTTATCAAGGGTCTTAAGGGCACCAACACCAACCAGGAGTTCCTGGTGCGTTCGGCCAAAAAACACAGTGATTACGAGCAGACGTTTTAGACCATAACTGCGCGCAAAGCTGCCATAAGAATGGGCAATAGGGCCGGGGTTTATATCCCGGCCCTTTCTTTATGGTGCCACTCGGCAACATTTTTTGACCTTATGACCGACAAGCAGCGGTTTTCGAGCCACAATCCGGCATCGCCGCTTGCAATCGGAGGGTCGGTTTCGCATAATAACTTTTAAGCTTCGCGACGGAAAACGCAGATGAAACGAACCATATACCGTTGCTTTGGGGCATAGCCCCGCTTCATCTTCTCTCGCGCAGCCAACTGAATGATGCGATTTGGGTGCTGGAAGATGGGGAGAGCTCATGGCTTCTTCTGATGCAACACAACGAGCAGTCCTTGCCGGACTTTCGTGCGGGATCGGCCTTGCCGCTCCCGTGGTTATGTATGCCGCGACGCTGCCGTTTTCGTCGGTGAACGAGACGGTCGTGGCGGGTGCAGTTCCCTTCGCCGTGGGCGCGGTGGCGGGCGTGGGTATCTATGCCGCCTCGCTGGGTATCTCCGAGTATCGTGCGCAGCGTGAAGAGCGTCTGTTCCAGCCCGATGCCATGGGCGGTGCCGCCAATCTCAATCAGCATCAAAGCGAGTTCAAGACCGCCTCGATTCCAGCTCAGCAGCAGGATGCGATTCCGTACGCTGCGGCTTCTGCTTCTCAGGCTCAGTCGGAGCAGTCTACCTCGGCATTCCTTTCCGGCCTGACTGGTGCGTTCCAGCGCCGTCATGCCGATGATGGTGTCCCTACCATCGCTCGAGCCGCAGATGCTATGGACGAGGCCGAGGCTTGGTCCATGATCGACAGCATGCTCGACGACGATTCGCCGGTGAGCTGCGACCCTGCACGCTCGCGCGACGTCTATCAAGTCGCCATCGACGAGCTCACCAACGGCGGGCAGACCGGCTCCTTCAATCGCGATGATATCGCCGCCGCGGCACGCGCCGTGTCGGGCTCCCGGGCCGCCCCTGCGGGCAGCACGGCGGCTTTCGTGGCACTCGTTGCCAATGCGGCGGTCAATAACGCCTACAGCGCTACCTCGGCGGACGCGAACGCTTCTGCCGATAATTCGTACGTTGATGAAGCCATGACCGCGGACGAGGAGGCTGTTGCCGCCCGCCGTGCCGCCGAAAGCTCGCTTTGGGGCGCTCCTGCCCAGCAGCAGGCGGCTGAGGCTGCGCCGTACAATGCAAACCTCGCCAGCATGCCTATCATCTCCGGTGCCGCGGGCATCGATCTCGATGACCTCGATGAGCCTGCAGCCATCACCGCATCGATTGATGCCCAAGATCGCATCGACACCGGCGACCTTCCGGACGCCTCGCTCGAGGTTGATGTCCCCATGGCCGATTACTCGGGCCACGAGGGTATGTGGGCCGCCGCCACCGCGATTCTGGATGAGATTGACGAGCCTGCTCCTGTTTCAGCCCCCGCTCCCGTCGCTGCCCCTCAGCCTGCTGCCCCCGCCTATGTCGGCCGTCACAGTGCTGTGTTCCCCGAGGATACTGCCCGTATCTCGCGTGAGAGCATCGAGCGGGCCGAGGCTATTGCCGCCGGCATTATGGAAAATCGTCGTCACGAGCGCGTCAATCAGATCCTCGAGGAAGAGATCGAGCGTCTTCAGTCCTCTACCGCCAAGCGTACGGGCCGTGCTTATCTGAGCGTTATCGAGGGCGGTACCGCCAGCTTCGCGCCGCTCCGTGCGGAGGCATAACTTCTGCATGGTTAAGATCAATCGAAAATGGGCGGTCGTAACCTGCCTGATGGCGCTCTTGATCTGGGGCAATTCGCTGGTTCCCGGCTCGGGGTCGGGCTCACTGAGCCTAACGGTCATGGAAGCTATCCGCGGTTTCCTGCACGGCGTGGGACTTCCATATGAATGGGTGACCAACTTTGTTGTTCGTAAGTGCGCGCATTTTACCGAGTATTTGGTGCTCGGCATCCTGGCAACGCACGCCTTTGATTTTGAGGGCCGACGCACCTTTGACGTGCTGCTGCCCACGGCAGTGTTCCTGCTGCTGATTCCCTCGATCGACGAGACGATTCAGCTCTTTGTGCCGGGACGCGCCGGCATGATCACTGATGTGATGATCGACTGCTGTGGAGCGGCAACGGGCGTTGTGCTCCGATATCTCTTACGGTCGCTGATGTGCGCCAAAAAGGCCGCCTAAGGACGCATTGTTTGGTCCTAGGCGGCCTTTTTTATTGGAGGGCTTATATGAGGTGTGGCGGCGTCGTTCCATAGGTCGGATTTGCCGGGTGCGCCACGCCCTGCGGGTGCGTCTGTTACTGAAGCGCCTGTGCGCCTAGGGCCAGGCAGCCCATGATGCCCTGCTTGCCCTCGAGGCTGTTGTTGACGATGTAGCTATCGATGTCGGCCATCTCGGGCGTGACGATGTAGCCGTTGAGCATCTCGGCGCACTTCTTGCGTGCGAGCGGCGCGATGGGGGTGTGGTCGGCCACGCCGCCACCGATGACGATCTTCTGCGGTGCATAGCACAGGATGTAGGTCATGAGCGCCTGCGCAAGATAGCCGGCGAGCAGGTCCATGGCCTCCGGGTCATCGGCCATCTCTCCGGCGCTCTTGCCACCCCAGCGCTTTTTAACGCCGGGGCCGGCGATGAGGCCCTCGAGGCAGTTGTCGTGGAAGGGGCAGCCGCTGTGCTCGCCAATGGTGTCGCGCGGGTCGCGCGTGACCAGGATGTGACCGGCCTCGGGGTGCATCATGCCGTGCACGAGCTGGCCGCCCGAAAGCACGCCGGCGCCCACGCCGGTGCCGATGGTCAGATACGCCACGTCAGTGAGGCCCTGGGCGCAACCAAAGGTGACCTCGCCCAGGCAGGCGACGTTGACGTCGGTGTCGTAGCCGCAGGGAATGTCGAGCTCGTTTTGAATGGTGCCCAGCAGGTCAAAGTAGCGCCATGCCGTCTTGGGGGTCTCCAAGATCTTGCCGTACTGGGGCGAGGCGGGGTTGACTGCGGTGGGGCCAAAAGCTCCGATGCCCAGTGCGGCGATGCCCTTGTTTGCAAACCATGCGTTGACGGCCTCGACGGTCTCCTGCGGGGTCGTGGTCGCGATCTGCTCGCACTCCAGGACCATACCGTCTGCATAGCCCGTGGCGCAGACCATCTTGGTGCCGCCGGCCTCGAGCGCTCCGATAAGCTGCTGCTCTGCCATAGTGTTCCTCTCTCTATGACGAGTTGCTCTGTCACTAAAGTATAGCGCCCTAAACAATGTAAGAAAGCGCTATAAAAAGAATCCTCGCAACGCGGTGGACGGTGCGAGGCTTCTTTGGTTCCTATAGTTGTCGGGCTGTCCTTACCAGCGCGGCTTGATTTTATCTCGCAGAGACTCGAGGTTCTCCAGCGCCGCGTTGAGCGTCTCGTCTCGCTTGGCAAAGTGGAAGCGGATGAGGTGGTTGACGGGCTCGCGGAAGAAGCTGGAGCCCGGAACGGCGCCCACGCCCACCTTGGAGGCCAGATCCTCGCAGAAGTTGAGGTCGCTGTCATAGCCAAACTCAGAGATGTCCATCATCACGTAGTAGGCGCCCTG
This sequence comes from Collinsella sp. TF07-1, assembly GCF_003437235.1. Classification (NCBI taxonomy): domain Bacteria; kingdom Bacillati; phylum Actinomycetota; class Coriobacteriia; order Coriobacteriales; family Coriobacteriaceae; genus Collinsella; species Collinsella sp. TF07-1. The sequence goes on along the minus strand of NZ_QSRV01000036.1, from coordinate 1,083 downwards.
CGGCACGTTGTGCGTGAGGCCGATGCTGTCGAGTCCCTGACAGAATAGGTCGCGCTTGGCGGTGTAGAGGTCGAGGACCTCCTGGTAATAGCTGTCGTCGAAGTTGAGGGCGGTGACGACGGCCTCTTGCAGGGGAGCGGCGGCGCCTACGGTGAGGAAGTCGTGGACCTTCTTGATGCGCTCGGTGATTTCGGCAGGGGCGATAGTGTAGCCCAGACGCCAGCCGGTGATGGAGTAGGTCTTGGACAGCGAGCTGCAGCTGATGGTTCGCTCGAACATGCCGGGCAGCGTGGCCATATAGACGTGCTCGTGGGGCGCGTAGACGATGTGCTCGTATACCTCGTCGGTGATGCAGTAGGCGTCGTACTTTTTGCACAGGTCTGCGATAAAGGTGAGCTCCTCGCGGGTAAAGACCTTGCCACAGGGGTTGGACGGGTTGCATAGGACGATTGCCTTGGGATCGTTGTCTCGGAAGGCTGCCTCGAGGACCTCACGGTCGAAGTCAAAGGTGGGCGGGTTGAGCGGCACATAGATGGGCTCAGCGCCCGAGAGGATCGTGTCGGCGCCGTAGTTCTCGTAGAACGGCGAGAAAATGACGACCTTGTCGCCGGGGTTTGTGACCGTCATCATGGCGGCCATCATGGCCTCGGTGGAGCCGCAGGTGACCACGATGTTCTCGTTGGGGTTGATCGGCATGCCCATAAAGTGCTCCTGCTTGGTGGCAAGCGCCTCGCGCATGGCCTGGGAGCCCCAGGTGATGGAGTACTGGTGGTAAAGCGGCTTGGGGTCGGTGGCAATGGTGCTGAGGCTATCGAGCAGCTGCGCCGGGGGATCGAAATCGGGGAAGCCCTGCGACAGGTTGACGGCACCATACTTGTTGGAGATGCGCGTCATGCGGCGGATGACCGAATCGGTAAACGCCGCCGTGCGGTTGGAGAGTTCTTTCATGCCTATCCTTTCGAGCATTGGGTGGAGCAAGTTTACTCCTATGGAACCGATGGGATTTGCTCGAAACGGGCTCAAAAAACTCTGGTTGATTTTCAATCTCAACGCAACAGCCTGAACGGGCCCCGCGTTTCCGCA
>NZ_QSRV01000035.1:0-12036 GCF_003437235.1 Collinsella sp. TF07-1 | reverse complement strand
CGGATGACTTGAAGAAGGGGGAGGCCTCGCGGCCTCCCCCTTTTTTGCGTTTACGTGCTTTTGTCTCCCATAGTAGCTGTGTTTTATAACCCTCGTTTGTCGCATCTTCTGTGAACGGGCTACAATAACTTAGTCTGTGCGATATGGAGGTGAACATGGCTGAAGCTGGTATCGGCGTTGATATCGTCGAGATTTCCCGCATGAAATCAATTCTTGAAAAGACGCCGTCGTTTGCTCGGCGTGTGTTTACCGAAGAAGAACGTGCGTATTGCGATGCATCATCGCGTCCCGCTGCTCACTATGCGAGCCGCTTTGCTTCGCGTGAGGCGGTGCTTAAAGCTCTTGGCACGGGTTTTAGTCAAGGCGTGGGTCGCAAGGATGTTTCGGTAACGCGTGATAAACTCGGCAAACCGAAGGCTCTGCTTTCTGGCCGTGCTCTCGAAATCGCCCAGGATTTGGGTGTTGTCGAGGTCGCTCTTTCTATTACCCTTACGGGTGACTTGGCTGTCGCTAATGCCATTGCAATCACCGAGGATGCTCGACCTAAGCCTAAGGAAGAAAAGGTGAGCAACAAGAAACGCGTTGCGCAGACATTTAAAGAGGCTCGCTCTGTTTTAGATGAGCTTGAGCAGCTGCAGAATTCAGCATTGACGGAGCACTTGGGCGATGCTTCGCAAGATACGCTAGGAGCATAGATGAAACCGGTTTTGAGTACCGAAGAAGTCGTTCGTCTCGAGGATATCATCGAACGCGAAGGGACTTCGAAGGCCGAGCTTATGGAGTTAGCGGGTGAGTTTGCCGCCAACGAGGTCTTGAAGCTCAATCCCGATCGGGTTCTCGTTCTGGTCGGTTTTGGTAATAATGGCGGCGACGGTTGGGTTGCCGCCGATATCCTGAGCCACAAGGGTGTGGACGTGGATATCGTTTCTCCGGTTGAGCCGGATGAGATTCCTGCTGCTTTGGCACGTCATGTTGCTCGTCGAACTGCCGGCCGCGATGTGCACGTTTGCGTCGGTCCCTCGCGTGACGAACTCGAGGTTTTGATCGATAAGGCGGATGTTGTTGTCGATGCCATTTTTGGTACCGGTTTCCACGGGAATCTGCGTGCGCCGTTCTCCATTTGGATTCCTACGGTCAATGAATGCGCCGATTGTGTCGTATCTATTGATGTCCCCTCGGGCCTGAATGCCGAGACGGGCGTTGTTGATGACGACTGCATTCGTGCCGAGCGCACGGTGACGATGATTGCGCCCAAGATTGGTCTGTATAGCGCTGATGGCCCTGAGTATGCTGGCGATTTGATCTGCGGCAATCTTTACGACCGTCTTGACGAAGTCATCGATGATGTTGACCACGCCGCCGAGATTGTCGAGCCCGGTGACTTAGTTGATTACTTTGCTCCGCTACCATCGAATATCGATAAGTATTCCCGTGGCTCTGTGCTTATTGTCGCCGGATCTGCGCAATATCCTGGTGCTGCCATTATGGCGGCCAAGTCTGCAGCTCGCGCGGGTGCTGGTTACGTGGCAGTCGCGGCTCCTGACGCCTGTGCCAATCTCATTCGCATGGCACTTCCTTCGATTCCCGTCTTTGCTATTCCGTCTGATTCCCGCGGCTCCTTTGGCGCCGCTGCGCGCATGACGGTGTGCGAGATCGCAAAGAAGTACAGCTGCGTGCTGTGCGGTCCCGGTATGATGACGTCTGCCGGCGCTATGCAGTTGGTTTCGGGCTTGCTCGAGCTTAATGTACCGCTAATTTTGGACGCCGATGCACTCAACTGCCTTGCTAAGATTGCCATTGACGGTATTGATAGTAACCCCGAGATGTATCGCCGCGAGCAGCCGTTGGTTATGACGCCGCACTATCGTGAGCTTTCGCGTCTGGTTGCCGGTGACGAGGTGAACGACCTTAGTACCGCGATTGCGGCCGCGCAGAAGGTTGTTTGGGCTGCAGGCTCCGACAATCTGGTGGTCATTGCCAAGGGGCCGACGACGGCTATCTGTGGTGTTGAGCGCGTGCTGCTGCCACTCTCGGGTCCGGCTTCTCTGGCAACTGCCGGTTCGGGTGATGTTCTGGCGGGTATTTTGGCCGGCACGCTTGCCACCATGCGCGACGAGATGGATCGTTGGGAGTTGCTGTATTCGTACGCCGTCGCACTTCACAGCTACGCCGGTTTTGCCGCGGCGACGAAGTATGGTGAGAAGAGCGTTATCGCAACCGATCTTATCGACTTGATCGGTCCTGCCATGGAGCTGGCGGCAAAGGATGCGCTCGAAGATCTGGGAATCATGGACGAAGGGTCGGATGACTAATCATGAATAAAGCCGATTTGACGCGCTGGTCCTGGGTCGAGATCGACCGCGGGGCGCTCCGTCGCAACACGAGGGCCTATAAGAACTTGTTGAATCCGCGTCAGCGCCTGTGCTGCGTGGTCAAGGCCGATGCTTATGGTCATGGAGCTGTTGAGTGCGCCAAGATCATGTATTCGGCCGGTGCCGACATGTTTGCCGTGGCGACGGTTAACGAGGGCGTTGAGCTCCGACAGGGCGGGATTACGAAACCCATCCTCATCCTAAGCGAGCCGCCTATCGAGGCCATTCCGACGTTGCTCGAGTTTGATATCATGCCCTCGGTCTATACGTCTGACTTTGCTCTTGCGTATGGCGAATGTGCCGTCGCGGCGGGCAAAGTGGGCAAGTATCATCTCGCCATCGAGACGGGCATGAATCGTATCGGCGTTCACTACACGCAGGTGCTCGACTTTGTCCGCGGCATCAGCTTCCATCGCGGTATTCAGTGCGACGGCGTATTTACGCACTTTGCCACGGCCGATGAACCTTCGGGTTGGGACTACAAGCTGCAGTGCCAGCGTTTTACCGAGGCCGTTCAGGCCATTAAGGACGCAGGTTTTGAATGCGGTATCGTGCATTGTGCCAATACGCCATCCTCGATGCTCGATTCTTCAATGCACTTTGACATGATTCGTGCCGGCATCGGTTTGTATGGTCTGCAGCCATGTGAGCTGAGTGGTCGCGTGATGCAGCTTGATCCCGTCATGAGCGTCCACGCGCGTGTGACGCGCGTGGCGCATCCTGCGATGGGCGAGGGCGTGGGCTACGGCTTTACCTACCGCGTACCGCGCACGCGCGTTCAGATCTGCACCCTTCCGATCGGTTATGCCGATGGCCTTTCGCGTACGCTTTCCAATCGTATGGACGTGCTGTATCGCGGCGAGCGTGTGCGTCAGGTGGGCAATATCTGCATGGACCAGTTTATGGTCGCCATTCAGTCCAACCCGGCGCATGAGATTCCCGAGGCCGAGTATGGTGACGAGATGATCATTGTCGGCCGCGATGGAGATGCCGAGATTACCATGGACGAGATGGCGCGCCTACGCGGCACGATTAACTACGAGGTCGCTTGCGGCTTTGGTATGCGTCTCGACAAGGTCTACGTGTAGGAGTCGCTATGGGCGTCATGCACATTCCCGGCCATAGCCATCAGGCGCCGCGTGAGGTCGCACTCGAGGAGATCGAGGCCGTTCTGGGCGATTGTCACCTTTGCCAGCTTTACCAGTCGCGCCACAACATCGTGTTTGGCGTGGGAAACCCCCGCGCTCGCGTGATGTTTATTGGCGAGGCGCCGGGCCGTAATGAGGATTTGCAGGGCGAGCCCTTTGTGGGGGCGGCAGGCGAGGACCTCAACGGCATTTTGTCGCTGGCGGGGCTCAAACGCGAAGACGTCTACATTGCCAACGTGCTTAAGTGCCGCCCGCCGGGAAACCGCAATCCGCGCCCCGAGGAAGTGCTGGCTTGCTCACCGTTTTTGCGCGAGCAGATTCGAAGCATCTGGCCCGATATCATCGTGACGCTCGGCAACCCCGCAACGCACTTTGTGCTCAAGACCGAGATCGGCATTACCAAGCTGCGCGGCAGGTTCCATCAGATGGGGCACTTTGTGGTGATGCCCACTTTCCATCCGGCAGCAGCGCTACGCAATCCAGCGTGGCAGGAGCTGCTGGAGGAAGACTTTAAGATGCTGGGCGACTATCTGGGGCGACATCCCGCACCAGAGGACGCCTCGGAATAATAAGGAGCATATATGTCCCTGGAGCGCCTGGGGGTAGGTACTTACAAAACGACTTGCGCTGCCGATACGGAGTACTTTGGCGAGCTAATTGCACCGTGCCTTGAGGACGGAGATGTGCTCATCCTGACCGGTGGCCTGGGAGTGGGCAAAACTCACTTTACCAAGGGCGTCTCGCGCGGGCTGGGCGATGGGCATATGGTTACGAGTCCTACGTTTGCGCTCATGGCCGTTCACGATCAAGGTCGTATTCCGCTGTTTCACTTTGATCTATACCGCCTGGAGCATGCCTACGAGCTCGAGGATACGGGCATTTTCGATGTGCTGGGCTATGAGGGTGCTTGCCTGCTGGAATGGGGCGAACAATTCCAGGACGAGCTGACGGATGAGTATCTTTCGGTGACGCTCAAGCGTGATGAGGGCGACAGCGATGTGCGAACGATAACGCTTGAGGCGCACGGTGACCGCGCAATGGAGCTTTCCCATTTGATTGATAAGGCTGTACAAGATGAGCTTGCATAACGACAACGCGCTGGTGGTGGCGCTCGATACCTCGACCGACATGCTTGCCTGCGCGGCAAGCTGGATTGATGGGCAGACGGGTGAGACGAAGCTCGTGAGTGGCGACCACATGTGTCGCCGTCACGCCAACGTTGAGCTCGTGAATACCGTTGATGGCGTGCTGGCTCAAGCCGGTCTGGATCGCAGCGATGTTGGTTGCTATGTGGTCGGCCGCGGCCCGGGGTCCTTTACGGGTGTGCGCATCGGCATCTCCACTGCCAAGGGCCTCGCGCGTGGTGCCAATGTTCCGCTGCTGGGCGTGTCGACGCTCGACGCTTGCGCTTGGACGGCGTGGAAGGCTGGCGTGCGCGGCAAGCTTGGTATCTTGGCCGATGCTATGCGCGGTGAGGTATATCCGGCGCTGTATATGCTGGTCGATGAGGGTCCCGAGCGTCAATTTGAGCGCGAACACGTGGTCAAGGCCGCCGTGGCGCTCGATGAGTGGCGCCAAGCAGCGGACTGGGGCCAGGTTCAGCTGACCGGTGACGGTCTCGTGCGCTATGGCAAGCTGCTGGATGAGGACGAGGCCGCCCGCTGCGTGGAGCGCGACCTGTGGTGGCCTTCGGGCGAGGGCTTGCTGCTCGCGCACGCTGCGGGTGACGGCGATCCGGCCCGCGTCCTGCCGATTTACACGCGCCTTTCGGATGCCGAGGAAAACGAGCGCAAGCGTCTTGGTCTTGCCGAGAGTGCGCAGAGCGAAATTACGGGTGTTGCCGATGAGCTCGCCGGTCGTCATCTGCAGTTCCGTCCCATGGGCGCGGCGGATGCCGAGGGCGCGAGCGCGCTGGAGGCTGCCTGCTTTGAAGGTGCCGGACACGAGGCATGGACGCCGGGCATGTTCCTGTCCGAACTGGGCGAGGACGTCGCTGCGCCGCGTAGTTGGTGGGTGGCACACGACGACGGCAAGCTGCTGGGCCTTGCCGGCGGTATGGTCGTGGACGGTGATGTGCAGATTCTGGATGTCGCCGTCGACCCGGCACATCGCCGTGAGGGCATTGCCCGCAAGCTGCTGTCGCACGTGAGCTATGATGCCCAGATGCTCGGCTGCACCACGGCTTCGCTCGAGGTCGAGGACGGTAACGAGGGAGCGATCGCGCTTTATAACGCTCTGGGCTTTACCGAGGCTGGCCGTCGCCGCGGCTACTATGGTGCCGGCAAGGACGCCATCGTCATGACGGCTCCGCTGCCCCTGGTGCTTCCGGTCGACAATGCTTCGCCCGAGCCGACGGCGGCAGAGCAGCGCGTATGGCCGCTGCCTGCGCCTTGGCGCTCTGCCGAGGAACGTGTCGAGATTGAGCGTCGCCGCCTCGTACTCGCTATCGAGAGCTCCTGCGACGAGACGGCGGTGGCGATTATCGATGCGGATGGCAATATGCTGGCCAACCAGGTGTCGACGCAGATTGATTTTCATGCACGCTTTGGCGGCGTGGTGCCCGAGATCGCCTCGCGCAAGCACGTCGAGGTGATTGTGAGTGTCGTGGATGCGGCACTCGAGGACGCCGCAGCGTCGCTGGGCCTTACGGGCGGAGCCATTACACCAAGTGAGCTTGCCGCCGTGGGCGTGACACAGGGTCCGGGCCTGGTTGGCGCCCTGGTGGTGGGCGTCGCCTTTGCCAAGGGCTTTGCGTATGCTGCCGGCAAGCCGCTCGTGTGCGTCAATCATCTGGAGGGCCACCTGTTTGCCAACCTGTTGGCGCAGCCCGACCTCAAGCCCCCGTTTATCTTTACGCTTGTCTCGGGCGGGCACACCATGCTCGTGCACGTGAAGGCATGGGACGACTACGAGGTACTTGGTGAGACACTCGACGATGCTGTGGGCGAGGCCTTCGACAAGGTAGCCAAGGCGTTGGGTCTGGGCTATCCCGGTGGCCCCATCATCTCCAAGCTGGCCGAGACGGGCAATCCCCGCGCGATCGATTTTCCTCGCGCGCTTAACAGCAGGGGGGACTATCGCTTCTCGCTTTCGGGCCTCAAGACGGCGGTGACGCTCTACATCGAGCAGGAGACCAAGGCTGGGCGCACGATTCACCTGCCCGATCTGGCGGCTTCGTTTGAGGCAGCCGTCTTTGACGTTCAGTACAAGAAGGCCAAGAACGCGCTGCATGCCACCGGATGCAAGGAATACTGCATCGGCGGCGGCGTCTCGGCTAATCCGCATCTGCGCGAGATGATGATCAAGAAGCTTGGGCGCCAGGGCATCCGCGTGACGGTGCCGCCTCTCTCGGCATGCACCGACAACGCCGCCATGATCGCAGAGGTTGCTCGCCGTAAATTCGACCGAGGAGAAATCTCGCCGTTCGACGTCGATGCCGATCCGAACATGACGCTGTAGTCGCAAAGGTGCGATCCCCGGCGCTGCCCGGGCGCCAACGGCCGCATATGAACTTTCCTGCTCTACAGTCCTGCTCACGACGGAGGCCACATTAAGTGGCCTCCTGTTCGTGCGGAACTCGCGATAAAGTTCATATGCGGCCGTTGGCGCCCGGGCAGCGCCGGGGACCTTTCTGTATCGATATAGCTTCTGAGCTGGATCGGCGTCGACAACGTCCAGCAAGGTTAACAAGCCAGCGTCGAATTTCCGGCGTGCTTTAGCTGAAAGAAAAGATGGCATGCGGAGCTTTGCTCCGCATTTGGGATGGGAGCTCCCGCGGCTCCCGAGGGGGCATCTCTCATGCAAAAACTTTTGTCGGGTAAAGTCCGAGGTTAGTGGCGTTTTATAACGAGAAATTCAAAAAAGTTGAAAATTCATTACTTATTTGCGTTGACTTTAGGTAACTAAAGTTTCATACTGCTTTTCATCCACTGGGGGATGTGAACACGCACGGATTGTTCGCATCATGATTGAAGAGGATTTCCTAGACATGTTCACGCATCAGCTAAACATTATCAGCGTAGTAATTATCTGATGCGGGTTAGCACATACAGCTAGCCCGTACGATAACGGGCGGCTGATGAAGATGAGGGCCGTCGAGCGCAACCGACGGCCCTCATTTTTTATGTCTAGGAAGTTCTTTTTAGAGGAGGAAATGTAATGAACGGAGTTTTGCTCATGGTTGTGGCCGCGGCGGTGCTCGCCTGCGGCTATCTGGGCTACGGCCGCTGGCTGGCCAACAAGTGGGGCGTTGACAAAGAGGCCCTCACGCCGGCCAAGCGCATGAAGGACGGCAAGAGCTTCTCGCCCGTCTCCGCCTTTACCGCGTTCTCGCACCAGTTCAGCTCGATCTGCGGTGCTGGCCCTGTCACGGGTACGATCGTCGCCATGGCCTTTGGCTGGCTGCCCGTCGTGCTCTGGGTCCTCGTCGGCGGCATCTTCTTTGGCGCCGTCCACGACTTTGGTGCTCTGTACGCTTCGATGAAGAACAACGGCAAGTCGCTCGCTCAGCTCATCGAGAAGTACATCGGCAAGACCGGCCGTCGCCTGTTCCTGCTGTTCTGCTGGCTGTTCTGCATCATCGTCATCGCCGCCTTCACCGACATGGTCTGCAAGACGTTCATGTTCACCCCGGCCGTTGACGCTTCTGGTGCTGCTACCGGTGCCATCGACTTCACCAAGTCCTATGCCGCCGGCTGCGCTGGTACCATCTCCATCCTGTTCACCTTCGTCGCTATCGCCTTTGGTTGGGCCCAGAAGAAGTTCAACCTCACCGGTGCTACCGAGTTCGTCACCGGCGTGGTCCTCATGGTCCTCATGTTCGCCGTCGGCATGCAGTTCCCGGTCTACCTGGACAAGTTCCAGTGGTTCGCCGTTGTCATGGTCTACCTGGTCTTTGCTGGCGCCATGCCCATCCAGATGCTCAAGACCCCTCGCGACTACCTCACTTCCATCATGATGATCGTCATGATCGCCTGCGCTGTCCTCGGTATCGTCGTCCTGGGTGTTAACGGCCAGGCCACCATCACCGCTCCGGCCTTTACCGGCTTCTCCAGCGCTTCTGGCATGATGTTCCCGGTCCTGTTTGTTTCCGTTGCCTGCGGTGCCCTCTCCGGCTTCCACAGCCTCGTTTCTTCTGGTACCTCCTCCAAGCAGGTCGAGAAGGAGCAGGACGCCGTCAAGGTCGGTTATGGCGCCATGATCGTCGAGTCCTTCGTCGGCATCCTTGCCATCATCGTCGCCGGCATCATGTTCTCCGACATGAACACCGCCGGTACCGGCGCCCTCAACGCTGGCGTCGCTTCCACCCCGTTCCAGATCTTCGCTGCTGGTATCTCCCGCGGTATGCAGGCCTTCGGTGTTGACGGCACGCTCGCTACCGTCTTCATGACGATGAACGTTTCCGCTCTGGCCCTGACCTCGCTCGACGCCGTCGCCCGCATCGCCCGCACCTCGTTCTCCGAGTTCTTTGCCCAGACCAACGACGCCCTGGCCATCGAGTCCAAGGCCGGCTACATGAAGGTTCTCGGCAACCCCTGGTTCGCCACGGTCGTCACCCTGCTTCCCGGTCTCGCCCTCGCCTTTGGCGGCTATGCCAACATCTGGCCGCTCTTTGGTGCTTCCAACCAGCTGCTCGGCGGCATGACCATGATCACCCTCGCCGTGTTCTGCAAGTGCACCGGCCGCAAGGGCTGGATGCTCTACGTGCCCGTCGCCTTCCTGCTCTGCTGCACCTTCACCTCGCTGGTCCAGAGCGCCATGGGCTGCATGACCGCTGTCCAGGCTTACGGCTTCTTCGGCACCATCCCGGCTACCGCCACCACGGCCGCCGTCTCCGTCGCCGCCACCAAGGGCTTGCAGCTCGTTTTCGCCGTCCTGCTGATGGTCCTGGGCCTCATCGTCGCCGTCAACTGCCTCAAGGAGTTCTTCGGCAAGGAGGCCGGCTCCATGCCCGACGAGGAGCCCGAGTGGTCCGAGATGGGCAAGGCCGAGTACGGTCGCGCCGCTGCCGCTGAAGCTCCTGCCGACGCCGAGGCCGCCAAGGCCTAGTCGGTCGGACGGGTTGAATCTCCCATCTATTTGACTCGGAAAGACCGGGTCCGCAATCAAGCGGACCCGGTCTTTTTTCTTGTGAGAACAGGTGGTGCAAGGGCGTTCTCGCAGATGTTTTGCGTGGATAGGCTCGTGCGTTGTACCATATGAACGTATATGTGTGCATATGAAAGGGGCCCCGTGGCCAAGACGGTATATTCCGATAATCAAAACAATGTCGATGCTCTGGCTGAGCGTCTGAGCAGCCAGACATCGCTTTCTGCCGAGCGCGCCAAGCTGGTTGCCTACGACCTGCTCTGCCGCAAGGCGCTCAAGATTAAGTCGAGCGCGCTGGCGCAGATTTTCCGCTCCGTCGATAAGGAATGCGACACCAAGGCGATGCGCGATGAGCTTATCGCGGCAAATATCGTGACCAAGATCGAGGGCAGCGGCATTAACGGGCGCCCGGCGTTCTATACCATCAATGTCGAGATCCGCGATGCCCAGGAGCAGCCTGCCGAGTCCGTCGAAGATTTTGTCGTCGAGGATTCCGCTGACGTGCCTGCTGTGGAAGAAGCTGCTCCGCGTGAGCATGTCGATACCGATGAGTTGCTCGATGAGAACGTCGTGCGTGCCTTTACGGCCAAGGCGGGACGCGGCGGTTTTGGCGGGGGTGGCAAGCGCGATGCGCAGCGCCGCGCCCAGCAGGAGCGCTTCCGTCGTGCCGTTGCTCAAAAGGGTGAGACGGATGCCGAGGCTGTTGAGAACGAGGTTGCTGCCGAGTCGCAGAGGCCCGCGAAGGAGCAAAAGCCCGTGGAGGCCCAGGAGCCCCAGCGTCGCCGTGGTGCCCACTTTAAGGCTGCGCAGCAGGATGTCGCGCATGAGGTTGAAGAGCCTTCCGAGGCTGCAGACGATGTTGAGGAGTCTGCCAAGAAGGCTCCGGGTTCATGCCGTCCCGGGCGTGGTTTTGCGAGGCGCGCGTATCCCGTAAGGCGTCAGGAGAAGGGCGAGCCGGCTCCGACCGCTCAGGCCGAGAAGGCCGAACAAACCGAGAAAACCGTTGAGCCGGCGGCTCGCGAGCAGCAACCTTCCGAGTCGCAGCCTGCGGCTGACACTGAGGTCAAAGCTCAACAGACCGCTGATAAGCAGGCGGGGGAGAGCGCCTCAGGCAAGCCCCGCCGTCGTCGTCACCGCGGCGGTCGTGGCTCAAATGCCGAGGCCGCGGCCGAGAAGACAGCGACACAAAACGGAGATGAGAAGGCCGAGACTCCGGTGGATCAGGTCAAGCGCCAGCCGGCGAAGGAGGTCAAGTCCTATCGTCCGCAAAAGCGCTCGTCTGCGCCCAAGCAGGAACGTAATACCCGGGCAGATTCCAAGCGTAAGCCTCATGCACAGGCTGAGCCTGCCGCGGCTGATAGTGCTAGCCAGCAGCCCGAGTCGGCCGTCCACGGCGAGGTATCGGCGTTTGCCCTTGCCCGCGTTTTGGGTAGGCAGCTGCTCAAAGTTGTCCCTACGCCTACGGCGCTCTCTAAGATCAAGGAGCAGCAGACTCAAATTGTTAAGGTCGAGGGCAAGGACGGCAAAAAGGCGCCGCAGCGCACTCAGCACAACGAGATGTCCAACCGCAAGATTGCCGAGGAAATCGCAATCATCCAGGCTTGGATCGAGCAAAACCGAGGTGCCGATACGCCGGTTGCCTCGCGTCGCCAGCGTGCCTACCAGATTTTTAACGACGAGAAGGCTTTTGACGGCAAGCACGGTGAGCGCCTGATAAGGCGCATGACCGAAAAGGGCATCAGCATGCAGGCGATCAAGGTCGCCCCCAACCGCCCCGTGCACTTTACGGGTTTCTTTACGCTGGGCGCCGATAAGCCGTTCATTATGGTCGAGAACCTGGACACCTACGACGAGATCGTCAGGCTGCTGCGTGGCCGCAAGCACGCCAAGCTCTTTGGCATCAAGGTGGGCGGCGTGATTTTTGGCGGCGGATGCAAGGCGAGCGTCTCGCATGCCCTGGACGATTATCTGGCTGAGATCGGCTATCGCTTTAACTACGTCTACTACGTGGGCGATATCGACCGCGAGGGCGCGCGCATCGTCGAGCAGGCTCGCAATGCCAATGTGGTTGAGATTCGCCTGCATGCCGGCATGTACCGCGCCATGCTCGCCGAGCATAAGCGTCGCGTGAAGGCCGGCGGCGAGTGCGAGCCCGCGGCTGCCAACCAGGGCGTGCCGCAGAACTTGGCGGCGACGATCAAGGATCTGCCCATGGTCACGCGCGTGCAGTTCCGCAATGTGCTGCGCGAGGGCGGGCGCATTCCGCAGGAGATTCTGATGACCGCCGACTATCGGGATGGCGACTCGGGAAGCTTCGACCGCATGCTTAACAACTAAATTCCGCCGGCCCCGGGAGAGCGGGGACACCGGCTTAGGTTTCCTGCTCTACAGTCCTGCTCACGACGGAGGCCACATTAAGTGGCCTCCTG
>NZ_QSRV01000034.1:487-12239 GCF_003437235.1 Collinsella sp. TF07-1 | reverse complement strand
TCGGAAGGCACGTGCAGACCTTTCGTCATGGCCTCCTACCTTTCTTTCGGGCCTTTCGGCCGAATCTCTCAGCACCCTTCCGTAACGGGCGCTGCTTACTGACAGCTCTAGTTATATCCAAATTTCAACCGCAATTCCACCTCGCCCCCGAACGGTCAGCAAAGTACGATGAACGGTATATCGCATATGATTTCCCATGATACACTTCAGTTTCGTAAAGCAGATTTTCCTAGGTAAACGTTATTTTTCTAGGAAATCAAGCTTGAACACTCAAAGTTATCCATGATTCAAAATTGCATAGTGAAAACGGTTTTCTGCATATAAATGGCGCATGCCCTCGATTCGATCTACATTCGATTATATTCAGCTTGCTATCATTCTTATTCATACATTCTCATCAGTTGAATGAGGATATAGATCGCTTGCTCAAGGCACCGGACGTTAGTGCTTCGGCTTGTCAGCGTAAGAAGTAGGTAAAGATACCGTTCGCGCGATGCGTCTACGCCATAGGTCGACTAAATTGAGACAATAGGGAATAGTGTTAGGCTACCGTCCCCCGCAGGGACTGAACGGACAGATGCATATGCCGAGCAAAATCGAAAAGAAGCAAAAGGCCGCCAAGCTGCGCAAGCCGCCGCGTGATTTTTCGTATACGCAAAACCGAGAGCTTAGCTGGCTGCGCTTTGACAACCGCGTACTTGACGAAGCCTTCGACGAGACCGTTCCGCTGTTCGAACGTCTAAAGTTCGTGTCGATTTTCGAGTCTAACCTCGACGAGTTTCTCATGGTGCGTGTGGGCGGCCTGTCCGATCTGGCAGAGCTCAAAAAACAGCCTGTCGACAACAAGAGCAATATGACCGCCTCCGAACAGGTCGATGCTGTCATGGCAGAGCTACCCGGGCTCCTCACCCGTTGGGAGTCCATCTTTAAGAGCATCGAGGGCAAGCTCGACGCTCTGGGCGTTCACCGCGCCCGCATCGATTCGCTGACGCCCGAGGAGCGCACCTTCGTAACCCGCTACTTCCAGGCCTACGTGTCGCCGGTCATCTCGCCGTTGGTCATTGACCCGCGCCATCCCTTCCCCAACCTGCGCAACGGCGCGCTCTATCTGGCCTGTGGCCTGGACGGCGTCACCGACGAGGAGAGCCTGCTGGGTCTGATCGAGATTCCCACCTCGATGAACCGCGTGGTCGAGATCCCCTCGCCCACCGGCACCTACTCCTACATCTTGCTCGAGGACGTCATCCTCGCCTGCCTGGATAGCTGCTTTGGCTCCTATAAGCCGCTGGATCGCGCGCTGATCCGCGTCACTCGCAATGCCGATATCGACCCGGACGGTGAGGGCGTCGAGGAAGAAGAGGATTACCGCCAGCACATGAAGCGCATCCTCAAGAAGCGCCTGCGCCTGCAGCCGGTGGTGCTCGCCGTATCGGGCTCGCTCGAGAAGGCAACGCTCAAGACCATCCGCAAGGCGCTCGAGCTTTCTCGCCGCTCGGTCTTTACCTGCGATATCCCCCTTGACCTGGGCTACGTCTTTGGCATCGAGGGCAAGATTCCCGAGCACCTACGCAACGAGCTGCTCTTTACGCCGTTTAAGCCGCAGCCCAACCCCACCATCGACATGTCCCGCTCCATCCGCGAGCAGGTGCTGCAGCACGACAAGCTGCTCTTTTACCCTTACGAGGCCATGAATCCGTTCTTGGACCTGGTGCACGAGGCCGCATACGACCCCGAGTGCATCTCGCTGCGCATCACGCTCTACCGCGTGGCCAAACAAAGCCGCCTGTGCGAGTCACTCATCGATGCCGCCGAGAACGGCAAAGAGGTCACGGTGCTCATGGAGCTCCGCGCACGCTTTGACGAGCAGAACAACATCGAGTGGGCCGAGCGTCTGGAAGAGGCCGGCTGCACCGTTATCTACGGCTCCGAGGGCTTTAAGTGCCACTCCAAGATCTGCCAGCTCACCTATCGCGAGGGCATGGCGCTTACCCGTCTCACGCTGTTGGGCACCGGCAACTTTAACGAGAAGACGGCCAAGCTCTACAGTGACTTTATGCTCATGACCGCCCATCCCGGTATCGGCGAGGACGCCAACCTGTTCTTCCGCAACCTGTCGCTGGGCAACCTGCGCGGCGACTATCGCTTCCTGGGCGTGGCGCCCGTGGGCCTCAAGCCGCTCATCATGCGCGGTCTGGACCGCGAGATTCAGCGTGCCCTTGTCGGCGAGCCCGCCCGCGTGTTCTTTAAGCTCAACTCGCTGACCGACCGCGAGGTTATCGATAAGATCGCCGAGGCATCGTGTGCCGGCGTGCGCGTTGACATGATCATCCGTGGTATCTCGTGCCTCAAACCCGGTGTTCCGGGCAAGACCGAGAACGTGCACGTGCGCTCCATCGTCGGACGTTTTTTGGAACATGCGCGCGTCTATGCCTTTGGCGTGGACTCGGACATGATCTACCTGAGCTCAGCAGACATGATGACGCGCAACACCGAGCACCGCGTGGAGATTGCCTTCCCCGTGCTCGACCCCACCTGCCGCGCCCTGGTACACGAGTACATGGGCATGCAGCTGCGCGACAACGTGAAGGCACGAAGCCTGACGAGTGACGGCACCTGGGTTCCGGTGGAGCGCAAGGAGGACGAGAAGCCCTTCAACTCGCAGGAAGCTCTGCTGGAGCGTGCCTATCGCAACGCCGAGGCCGCGCCCGAGCCCGTCATTGAGGCAAAACCCGCCCCCGAGCCCGAGCCGCAGCCGGTAGCACCCAAGGTCCAAGAGGTCCAGGCGACCGTCATTGAGCCCGAGCCTGCACCTGCACCTCGACCCGAGCCGCAGGTCACCAAGCCCGCACCCGAGACGAGTGCCCATCGCGATAAGCCCGCTGGCAAGACCAAGGCCATCGAGCGCCATCACCCCGGCCGCGTGCGCATGGGCTTGGGCCTGATCGGTCTGGGTCTTAAGACGCTCATTACCGGCAGGACGAAATAGTCGTTTGTAGAAGCAGTTTGTAGAAGCGCCCCGCATTTGAGCAAAGCCTCGGATGCGGGGCGCTTTTCCCTGCTACCATGGTGCGGACAACAACGCGAATGACAGGCAGGGATATGAAGCTCACTATAGAATCGATGACCTACGGCGCCGACGGGCTAGCGCACGCCGACAACGGCAAGGCCGTCTTTGTGCAGGGCGCCGTGGCAGGCGACACCGTCGAGGCCGAGGTCGTACAGGACGGCAAGTCGTTCATGCGCGCCCGCACCACCGAGATTCTGGAGCCAAGCCCCGATCGCATTCAGCCTCCCTGCCCCTTCGTGAGCATTTGCGGCGGCTGCTCGTGGGGCAATCTCTCACGCACGGCACAGCTCGCCGCCAAGGAACAAAACCTGCGCTCCACACTCGAGCGCATCGGCAAGTTCGCTCCTGAGCAGGTCGATGAGTTGGTACAGCCCATCTGCCACACCAAGGACGACTGGGGCTACCGCAATAAAATCGAGCTCGAACCGACCGTCGTCAACGGTCGTGTGCGCCTTGGCATGCACGGTGTCGACCCCAGCAAAATCGTGACTGTCGATACGTGTCCGCTGTTCGATAAGCGCTTCCCGAAGGCGCTCAAATCGGTCGTCGGCGCACTCAACTATCTAAGCGGCAGCCATGACTTGGGGCTCGAACGCGTGGGCATTCGTGCATCGCGCCGCACCAAAGCGCTCGAGGTTGCGCTTTGGACGCCCACAGGCTCCTTTCCGCGCTCACAGGTCTCGCGCGTACTGGCGGACGCCGCTCATCCCACGAGCATCGTGCGTGTGATGAGCAAGGGCGAAAAGAAAGCACGCCGTGTCTCCAAAGTCGAGATGCTCGCCGGCGAGGGCTCGTGGACCGAAAATATCGCCGAAGGCCAGATGCGCTTATCTGCCCCGTCGTTTTTCCAGGTCAATACCAAGGGCGCCGAGATTTTGATTGAGCTCGTTATGGACGCCCTCGATCCGCAGGAAGACGAGCTTGCCGTGGACCTGTACTGCGGCGCCGGTACCTTTACCCTGCCGCTCGCCCGCCGCTGCGATTTTGTCGCCGCCGTCGAAGCCTATGGCCCGGCCGTGCGCGATCTACGCCGTAACCTGGAGATTAACAAAATCGATAACGTCGACGTCATCGGCGGCGACGCGGTGCGCGAGTTCCCCGATCAGGACGCCGATGTCCTGGTAGTCGATCCGCCGCGCGCGGGCTTGGCGCCCGAGGCCATCGACCTCATCGCGAGCACGAGTGCCCGCGATGTCGCCTACGTGAGCTGCGACCCGGCGACTCTAGCCCGCGACCTCAAGCGCTTTGTCGAGGAGGGCACCTTCTCCCCCGTCAAGATCACGCCGGTCGACCTATTCCCGCAAACCTTCCACTGCGAAACCGTCGTCCACCTCAAGCGTAACTAGACCGTTTGCCCAAGACCACGCCCGATGATTTTTCTGGGACGGGGATAAAAAAATTTGTTCTGAATGATTATTTAATCCCCGTCCCGAAATTGAACCGCCCCCTCATTTCTTGGACATTAGAAATGAGGGGGCTTCTTTATGGACGGGAAAGTCGGACACGACGCCACGCTGAGGACTCTTGCAGCAGAGTTTTGCGACAGGGGATACGGGCGCACCGAAGGCCGAAGGGCGCCCGGACCCGGCCGGGGCCGGCGGCGCGCGAGGGCGAGCTCTTGCGACGGAGCTGCTGCCCGGGCGCCTGAAGGACGAGTTCTACAGGAACCGGACGTGGCGGAGCTTCGAGGAGTTCAAGCGGGACCTCCACGCCTACACCGTTCACTGGAACAAGAGGAGGCAGGTTAAGCAAAAGGGACTGACCCCGGAGGAGTTCCGGAATCAGTCCCCATGTGCGGCATAGGCCGCTAATTGACCCGTCTAAGTTTCGGGGCGCAGTTCATTTCAGCGCCGCCCGAGAAAGCTAAACGCCTTCTGACAGGTTGTCCCGGGCCGAGGGCGGCCACCTTGATCGCCCTCGGCCCTCACCCACCTCAACTGCTCCTCAATTACATAGAGCTGATTGAGGAGGGCGCAAGCTAGTGGGCGCCTTCCTCCTCGTCGTTGGGTCGGTAGGTGATGAACTCGATAACAAAGGCCAGGACGGCGGAGATGAGCGAGGCGATGATCGCGAAGATCATGTGGGAGATCCCGGCGCCACCAGGGGTCCCGTCGATGAAGTTGAGCAGGTTGAAGACGCCGAGGCCGCCCGAGATGTACATGAGAGCGCCAGTCATTCCCACGATAGCGCCGCCCACGGCGGAGCTCAGGCATGCCACGACGAACGCGCGCTTGTTGGGGAGGGCGATGCCGTAGATGCCCGGCTCGGTGACGCCGAAGAAGAAGGCGGAGATCATCGCGGGAAGGGCGATGCCGCGGAAGCGCTCGTCCTTGTTTCTGAGGTACATGGCAAAGATGACCGCTCCGAGTGCGAACCCGTGGCCGATGGTGGCGGCGAGCACGCTATCGTGGCCGAGGGTGTTCAGGTTCATGATGGAGATGGGGATGAGGCTCCAGTGGAAGCCGAAGATGACGAGGCACATCCACAGTCCGCCGACTAGGGCGCTGCCCAGGACGGAACCAACCACGGGGAGCTGGAAGATGAACGAGAACGCCGCGCTCAGCAGGTTGGTGATGAGGGTGGCCACCGGGCCGATGATGAGGTAGCCCAAGACGATGGAGACCGTCATCGTGGCGAGCGGGACAAGGAACATCTTGAGCGCAGCCGGCATCCAGCTCTTGAGCCAGCGCTCAAGGATAGAGCCGAACCACACCATGAGAAGGACGGGGATCACCGAGCTCACGTAGCCGGACACGGGCATGATGATGGGGAGCCCGGGGCGGTGGCGTACCACGAGAACGTGCCGGCCACGCCGAGGTCGATGCTGCCGAGCGCCTCGCCCGAGGTCAGGGCGACCATCGTCGGGTAGAGGAGCGCCACGCCGATTGCCACGCCGGTGAACTCGTTCATGCGGAACTTGCGCGCGGCACTGAACGCCAGGGCGACGGGAAGGAAGTAGAAGAAGCCGTCAGCCACGGTGTAGAGCAGCGTGTAGAGGCCGTCGTTTGCAAAGGCCGGGACGAAGTAGGTGATGAGGGCAAGCAGTCCCTTCATGATGCCTGCGGCGGCAAGCGGTCCCAGGATGGGCTGGAAGATGCCAGAGATGAGGTCGATGATGACGGAGGCAACGGTCTTATCGCCCTGGGGCTCGTCGTCGGCGCTTGCGCCGCCCGAGAAGTTGCCGGCCTCCAGGACCGCGTCGTAGACGTCCTCGACGATGTTGCCCACGACCACCTGGTACTGGCCGTTGGCCTGGATGACCTGGATGACGCCCTTGAGGGCCTCGATCTTGGCCGTGTTGGCGCGGGACTCGTCCTTGAGTTTGAAGCGCACGCGCGTGATGCAGTGCGCGACGCTGGCGACGTTCTCGGCGCCGCCTACGTTCTCGAGTATGGATCTGGCCAGGTCGTCGTATTTTTCTGCCATTATTTTCTCCTTAGTGATATTGCCCGGGTGGTTAGCCCAGGTCGCCTCCGTTGGTGGCGATGGCCTGTTGATACCAGTAGAAGCTCTTCTTGCGCCTGCGCTCGAGCGTGCCGTTGCCCAGGTTGTCGCGGTCCACGTAGATGAAGCCGTAGCGCTTCTCCATCTCGCCGGAGCCCGCGCTCACGAGGTCGATCGGCCCCCAGGTGGTGTAGCCGAGCATCTCGACGCCGTCCTGCTCGATAGCGTCGCGCATGGCCTCGATGTGCTCGCGCAGGTAGGCGATGCGGTAGTCATCCTCGATCGTGCCGTCGGGAAGCACCTCGTCATAGGCGCCGAGGCCGTTCTCCACCACAAAGAGCGGCTTCTGGTAGCGGTCCCAGAGGTCGTTGATCGTGATGCGGAACCCCAGCGGGTCGATGACCCAGCCCCAGTCGCTCGTGCGCACGTAGGGGTTCTCCACGCCGGCGAAGGCGTTGCCCTCGGCGACGCCGCCCACGGAATCGGGGTCGCCCGCGGTACAGCGCGAGGAGTAGTAGCTAAACGAGATGAAGTCGACGGTGTTCTCCGCAAGGATGCGCTCGTCCTCGGCGGTCATGCCCACGTCGATGCCCTCGCGCTCGAGCATCTTGAGCGCGTAGCCGGGGTAGTGCCCGCGTGCCTGCACGTCCACGAAGAAGAGGTCCTCCTGGTTCTTGACCTGCGCTGCACGGACGTCCTCGGGACGACAGGAGTAGGGGTAGTAGCTTCCCGCGGCGAGCATGCAGCCAACCTTGTTCTCCGGGTCGACCTCGTGGGCGATCTTGGTGGCCCAGGCGCTCGCCACGAGCTCGTTGTGCGCGGCGCGGTACTCGGCCTCGCGGGCATTCTCCCCGGGCTCGAGGACGATGCCGGCGCCCATGAAGGGACGGTGCAAGATCATGTTCATCTCGTTGAACGTGATCCACCAATGCACGAGGCCGCGGTAGCGGTTGAAGAGCACCTTCACGAGCCGCTTGTAGAGCTCGATGAGGGCGCGGTTTCGCCAGGCGCCGTACTTCTTGACGAGGTGGATGGGGCAGTCGAAGTGCGTGATGGTCACGAGGGGCTCGATCCTGTGCTCGCGGCAGCAGCGGAACACGTCCTCGTAGAAGGCGAGCCCGGCCTCGTTGGGCTCCTCCTCGTCGCCATTGGGGAAGATGCGGCTCCAGGCGATGGAGAGGCGAAAGACCTTAAAGCCCATCTCCGCGAAGAGGGCTATGTCCTCGCGGTAGTGGTGGTAGAAGTCGATGCCCGTCTGGGCCGGGTAGTAGTACCCGGGCTCGAAGTCGAGCATGCGCCTCAGGCCGCGGCTTACGTCGTTGCGCTCCGGCCCGTGTGGGATGACGTCGACGTTGGCAAGGCCGCGGCCGCCCTCGTCATAACCTCCCTCGCATTGGTTGGCGGCGGTGGCTCCTCCCCAAAGGAACCCTTTTGGAAATGGCATGGTGCCTCCTTCTCTCTGGCGCCCCCATCTCTGCGGGGGACGCTTTATAACGTCCTTGCGGCCTCGCGCGCCTGGCCCGTGGCCCTTTCCCTGATGCGCGCGGGCCGCCTGTGAAGGGGTGACTAGCTGACGGCTTGTCCTGCGGCGGCGCGACGTGCCTCCCGGCCTCCAAGCAGGGAGGGGACCTGTGCCAGGCACACGCCGGCGAGGATGATGGCGACGCCCAGCCACTCGACGACGCCGAGCGGCTCGCCGAGGACGATCATGGCGATGAGCAGGCCGGCGGGGAGTTCCGCGGCGGCCATGACGGTGGACAGGCCCGCGGGCAGGTGCGGAGAGCCCATGCCGAAGAGCAGGACCGGGCAGAGCATGCCAAAGAAGCCGGCGATGACGGCAAAGGGCAGGATGCCCTGGGCGAGGACGCCCGAGACGACGTAGTCCGGACACACCGTGAGCGACATGACCACGGAGCCCGCGCATACGATGACGCCACGCTGCTCGGACGAGCAGGGGGCCTCGACCTTGCCGGAGAGGGTGACAAAGAGGGAGCAGGACACGGCCGCCCCCAGCGCGCAGAGCAGGGCCACGGGGTCGTACCCGGTGATGCCGGTCTTGTAGACGCCGCTGGCGAACACCGTTCCGAAGACGATGACCAGGGCGGAGGCCACTTGGAGGAGCCTCGGCGGCCGGCGCGTCATGACGGTCTGCCACACGAGCCCCAGCCACGTGAACTGGAAGAGGAGCGTGAGTGCCACCGGGGCGGGCAGCACGCTCATGGCGTAGCAGTAGAGGATTGAGGTGAGGCAGGTGAGGGCTCCCAGGCCCATGAGCTTGAGGGCGAGCTTCCAGCCCACGCGCTGCCAGCGGTGCCCGAGTGCGTGCCCTGCGAGCGTGGCGAGGGCGAAGAAGAGGCAGCCGAACCACGCCTGGCTCGCCACCACCTGCGCTGAGGTGAAGCCCGCGGCGTAGGCGAGCTTGTAGGTCGTGGCCATCGCGCCGTAGCAGGCGCCGCCCGCAAAGACCTGGAGCGCCGCCTTGACCTGCCCCGCGCCCGCGGCTCCCGCCTCGGCGGTCTGTTGCTTGATTGTGTTTGTTTCTGCCATTAGGCTCCCTTCCGTCTGCTGTCTTGCAGATGCACGTCTCGTGCGTCTGTTCCCTGCAGTCGGAAGGTGGGCTCGTGCGGTCTTCTGGCGGTGCATGTGGTACCTGCTGCCAAGACGAAAAAAGCCACGCAACCGACTGCTCGGTTGCGTGGCAAAAAGGTGGCTAGCGCCCAGAAAAGTCCACGCGTTTTTAGACTGGGACAAAGTACTACAACAGGTGAGATTCCGTCAAGAAAAACCGAAGAAAAAAGTGAGCCTCTGCCCGCCGTACCTGTAGCGGTCGTTTCCCCGAACGGGGCGGTGCTGTTGGGGGCTGTCTCGATCTGTAACAGTAAGACCCGGTTTTGGTCCGTAGATGTTACAGATTTAGACGTTTTGTCGGGGCGGTTTCCGTTTGTCTTGATCTGTAACAGTTAGGGGTCAAAAGTGGGTCTAGATGTTACAGATTGAGATTGTTGAGGATGGGTGAGGGTAGCTAATTCGGACGGGGGGATTTTAGCTACCCTGCAAGTGGGGTAGCTAAAATAGCCCCGTCCCTTTTTAAACAATGGAAAATCGAGCGTGGCAAGCGGAGGTCTTCGGGGTATAAGACGGCTAATTGTATGCCGCCCATGAAAGGAGCCCTCATGCCCAGCGTTGCCGTTCTCGCCGCCGATGGCTTTGAAACTATTGAATGCTTGACCATGGTCGATGTCATGCGTCGCGGCGGCGTGCGTGCCACGCTCGTCTCGATCATGCCCACGCGTGAGGTCGTAAGCTCGCTGCAGATCCCCGTGACCTGCGATGCGCTCTTTGATGAGATCAACTTTGACGAGTACGACTGCGTCGTGCTGCCCGGCGGCCTGCCCGGTGCCACCAACCTGCGCGCCGATCAGCGCGTCTGCGACGTGGTCTGCGAGTTCGCCGCGACCAAGCACGTTGCCGCCATCTGCGCCGCCCCGTTTATCCTGGGCGAGCTCGACCTACTCGAGGGGCGCCAGGCCACGTGCTTCCCTGGCTTTGAGAAAAGCTTCCCCGAAGGCGCCTATACCGGCGAGAAGGTTACGCAAGACGGCAACATCATCACCGCCAGCGGCATGGCCCAGTCGCTCCCCTTTGCGCTTGAGCTGCTGCGCACACTCGCCGGCGACAAGGCCGTCGAGAAGGTCGCCGAGGGCATTCAGCTATGATTTTGGCTTCGCAATCACCGCGCCGCATCGAGTTGATGCGCGAGGCGGGCTATGACATTCACGTGATTCCCGCAGATATCGACGAAACGCCTTTTGATGGCGAGGCCCCGCTTACGCTCGTTGAACGCTTAGCACGCGCCAAAGCCGCCTCCGTTGCCGCCGAGCATGCCGAGCCCAACGAACTGACCGTCGCGGCCGATACTATTGTCACCTTCGATGGCAAGATTCTGGGCAAGCCGGCAACCGAGGACGAGGCGCGCACCATGCTCCGCGAGCTTTCGGGCCGCACGCACCAGGTCGCAACCGGCGTCTGCATCGTTAAGGCAGGCGACACGGCCGCTCCGCATGCCGCCGAGAGCCTGTCGTTTGTCGATGTGACCGACGTGACGTTCTATGAGCTTACCGAAGAGCAGATCGAGCGCTATGTTGCCTCCGGCGAACCCATGGACAAGGCCGGGGCCTACGGCATCCAAGGCACAGGCGGCCGCATGCTTGTGCACGATATTTCGGGTGACTTCTACAACGTGGTGGGCTTGCCCATCGCTCGCGTCGCACGCGCGATTCAAAAACTCTCGTAATTGCATCTGGCGCTGGTTATCCCCCAGCGCCTACAATTTTGCCGTACCGTACGGATCCCGACCGGGCATAAGGCCCGGCGGAAAACCGATAGGAGAAAACATGGACACACTGCTCGAAGCCATCGATGTTTGCAATGTCGATGGCTTTTGCTTTGGCAACTATACGGACGAGGAGGCTGGCACCGGCTGCACCGTAATCGTGGCGCCCGAGGGTGCCACCGGTGGCGTTGACGTACGTGGTGGCGCCCCCGCTTCGCGTGAGACCGACCTGCTGCGTCCCGAAAACACCGTCGATAAGGTCCACGCCGTCTGCCTTTCGGGCGGATCGGCCTTTGGCCTCGAGGCTGCAAGCGGCGTGGCCCGCGAACTCGAGAGCCGCGGCATTGGTCTGCCCGTCGGCCCCACGCAGGTGCCCATCGTGTGCTCCAGCTGTATCTTCGACCTTGCCTTTGGCGACCCCACCGTTCGCCCCGACATTGAGGCCGGCATCGCCGCCGTGCGCGAGGCGCTCGACAACACCCCCACCATGCTCGAGCAAGGCAATGTGGGCGCCGGCACCGGTGCCACCGTAGGTAAGCTCATGGGCCCTGCCACCTGCATGAAGGCCGGCCTTGGCGCTGCCGCCGTGGCGCTCGGCCCCATCAAGGTGGGCGCCGTGGTCTCGGTCAACGCCTGCGGCAACGTTGTCGACCCCCTCACCGGCGAGTGGGTCGCCGGCATGCGCGCCTCAGCCGATAGCGACCAAATCGTCGATATGGAACTCGCAGCCTTTGCCGCCGCCGGATCCATGCAGATGCCGCTCGACCGCACCAACACCACCATCAGCTGCATCGTCACCAACGTGGAACTCACTAAGGCACAAGCCACCAAGGTCTCCCAGATGGCCGCAGACGCCTACGCACACGCCATCCGTCCCACGCACACCACCAACGACGGCGACACCATCT
>NZ_QSRV01000034.1:0-477 GCF_003437235.1 Collinsella sp. TF07-1 | reverse complement strand
GTGGGTCGCCGGCATGCGCGCCTCAGCCGATAGCGACCAAATCGTCGATATGGAACTCGCAGCCTTTGCCGCCGCCGGATCCATGCAGATGCCGCTCGACCGCACCAACACCACCATCAGCTGCATCGTCACCAACGTGGAACTCACTAAGGCACAAGCCACCAAGGTCTCCCAGATGGCCGCAGACGCCTACGCACACGCCATCCGTCCCACGCACACCACCAACGACGGCGACACCATCTACACCCTCGCCAGCGGCAAACTGGGCGCCCAGGCAAACGCCGCCGTTCCCCTAGACCTGCTGGGCATGCTCGCCGTAAGGGCTTTGCAAACCGCCATCGTAAACGGAGCCAAAACCGCCAAAACCTCCCACGGCATCCCCGGCGCCGCGAAGTAATCTCACTCGTCCGCCGGTCGGAGGCGGGCGGGCATTACGTTTGCTGCTCTACAGTCCTATGCAAGACGAAGGCCACATTA
>NZ_QSRV01000033.1:13347-13558 GCF_003437235.1 Collinsella sp. TF07-1 | reverse complement strand
CGTAGGCGCGCACGCCCGCTCCGGACCCGGCGCCCGCGGCAACGATGCGCCCGCCGCCGCGCACGGCCATGTCGCCTGCGATCACGCCGGCGACCGCCTCGTCCGTAATATCGGCCCCGTCCGCCCGGACATCGACGGTGCAGCCGTCCACCACGAGCGCCTGCGAAACGTGGATCCCGCACTGCGAGCCCGTCGCCGTCAGGGTCCCGGT
>NZ_QSRV01000033.1:0-13337 GCF_003437235.1 Collinsella sp. TF07-1 | reverse complement strand
GGGTCCCGGTGCCGCGAAGCGTCAGGTTGCCCCACACCTCCATGCCGCACAGCGTGATGTCCGCATCGGGCGCATGCGACTCCGTCACGGAGTTTTGCCCGGCAAGCGTCAGCACCAGGTCGCCGTCGGCGCCGATGGCCTCGCCCGCGTAGCCGTTAAGCTCCAGGTGGTCGGCATCGGTCCAGGCCCAGCCGGGGCCCGACGCGCCCGGCTCGCAGTACGTCGCGCCCGCGATGATGAGGCTCTCCGCGCCCGCGGCATAAGAAGGCCCGCCCAGCAAAACGCATAGGCAGGCCATGGCAGCGATCGCGATGTGATGACGGCTGGTGTGGGACTCGGCAGCAAACATACCCGCTCCGATCTTCGCAGGAGCCAATAGAATGTGCACCAGAAAATGCCCTGGTAGCAGCAGTTATTAGTTTAGCGAGATCGATGCGGGGGCAAAGATAAATCGCGTGGGTAATGTCGACAATTAGGTGTAAATCGTTTTGCCAGTCGGTGAAAGGAGGAATGCAGGGTTATGCGTTAAGACGCGCTATCTTTGACACTCACGTTGCATATAGCTTCTGGGAATCTACTACCCGTTCCAGTTTGCTTCACCTTCCGCTCGCATCAGAGCGCGCCAAAGCTCACTGAGTCGCTAACTCGCTGTAATTAGCGAAGACGATCCCCCCCTCTATCCTGGATAAGACATGTAAAACCGATTTTATTATTCAGACCCTGTTGTTTATATATTCGTCTGTTGCCCCATCTCGAGAAATGATTTTGCATGGGTGCCCAATCACAATCGAATGGCTTGGTACGTCGCAGTTAACATAAGTGTTCGGTGCAACGAGAACGTCGTTGCCTAAACGAACGCCACCAACAATAGTTGAGTTGACACCAAGCCAAACGCAATCGCCAAGAACAGGCGCACCTTTTCGTTTGCCGCGGTTTTCCCGACCAATTGTCACACCTTTGTGCATATTGCAGTTGCGACCGATAACGGCATTCGGGTTTACCGTAATGCCAAAAGCGTGACCCAGATACAAGCCTTCGCCAATCGAGGTGGCAGGCGCGATCTCGAGACCATATTTGCAAGCCATCCTCTTTCGAAAAAGATGCCATAAAGGATTGTGCGAATTCTGGCACTTTCGAAGTAGCCAAACAAACCTCAAAGCATGGTTTGAGAGAATAGACCCCCCCCCAAAGCGAATACGGTCACTGCTGTATACATTCGACATTGCTATCACCCAGCTAATTCCCGTAGAACTCGCGATACCACTTCGCGAATTCACGAAGACCGTCCTCGAGCGGCGTTGCGGGTTTGTAACCAAAATCGCGCTCCAAGGCGCCAGTATCCGCATAGGTTACAGGCACGTCACCAGGCTGCATAGGAACGAGCTGCTTATGCGCCTCGAAATCGTAATCGGCGGGGAGCACGCCCTCCTCAACCAGCACACGCTGCAGCGTATCAACGAAGATCAGCAAGTTCTCGGGATTCGAATTGCCGATGTTATACACGCGATGAGCGGCCATTGGCAAACCATCAACACCGATCTTGACCTCAGGAGCGCCGTCCATGACCCTGCGCACGCCCTCCACAATATCGTCCACGTACGTAAAGTCGCGCTTACAATCGCCCATGTTGAAAATCTTAATCGTATCGCCACGACGCAACTTCTCGGTGAAGCCGAAGTATGCCATGTCGGGCCTTCCCATGGGCCCATACACCGTAAAGAAGCGCAGGCCCGTGGCTGGGATGGAGTAAAGCTTGGAGTAGGCCGCGGCCATTAGCTCGTTGGACTTCTTTGTGGCGGCGTACAGGCTCACCGGAGAGTCTACACGGTCGTCCTCCGAGAAAGGCACTTTCTCGTTGCCGCCGTAGACGGAGGAAGAGCTCGCGTAGACAAGATGCTTCACTGGGTGGCGCCTGCAAGCCTCCAATATATTGAAGAACCCTACCAGGTTGCTGTCTATGTAGGCCTTGGGGTTCTCGATGGAGTATCGCACACCGGCCTGGGCGGCCAAGTTCACCACAACGTCGAAGCCGTTCTCAGCGAACAGGCGCTCTATCAACGCGGCATCGCACAGGTCGCCGCGCACGAAGGCGAAACGCCCCGCCTTGTCCACCTCCGCCAGCATTCGCAGGCGAGCCTCCTTGATGCCAGGGTCGTAGTAGCTGTTCACGTTGTCCAGACCGATGATCGCGTCGTCGGTGGTTTCGAGCAGCCGCTTCACCAGAAACGCCCCGATGAAGCCGGCGGCGCCAGTGACGAGGACTTTTCTATCCTGCATATATACCCCACTCTTTCGTTTTAAGGAAGTCCTGAGATGGAACTCCCAACAAGTTAATTACAGACCTCAAAACGTTTTAAAGCCGCCGCCCTTGACCAGCTTCAGCAGCACCCTCCTACTCTTGGGCAAAGCAAAGCAAATCGCGAAATAGACAACGACGCACCCTACAATGTCCAACCCGACGCCAAGCCAGTTGCTAGATGCGAGTCCATACGTCACCCATGCAAATGCGCACATCATCGATGTGCAGAAAATGGGCTCCTTGAGCGACAACATAGTGCGCCCAAACGAAAGGCCAACCACGAAATATGTGACCACTTGGTTGATAGCAATCAAAAGGATTCTCAATCCCGCATCAGCCCACACGACGGCATCGAACCCTTGCATAGCCGCCACGGTCATAAGCGGCGTCATCAACACGAGGTACATCACCTGCACAAGCGTAGACACGCGCGGTTTACCAAGAGAGCGATACATCTCGCTGCTGTAGTATGAGAGCAGCACCATCGGCCCCTGCACCAGCCCATACAACCCGAACATGAGCGTCGCCTCGCCCCACTGATCGCCGAGCAACAGGGCCACCAAAGGCTCGCGGAATACGAAGATACCCACAGACAACGGCAACAGGAACAATGCCACCATGAACTGGAAGCGTCGCAGATAAGCAACGTATTCTTCCCGATCAAACTGAAGGCGCGAAAGTGACGAGAACAAGATGGGCGTCGTAGCGTTCGTGATAATCCCGAAGCACCCGCTCACAAAGGTGACTGGCGTCTTGTAATATCCCAACTCAGCCGCACCCAGGAAATGCCCCACGATAAAGGTGCCCGCCCAAGAGGAAAGCCATATGGTGAACGACTCCAAAAGCGTCCATCCGCTGAATGAGAACATAGCCTTCAGCATGTTGAAGGAGTAGAAAAAACGCGGCTTCCACTCAGACAGCAGAGTCAGCCCCACTGCATTTACAATATTCGCCGCCAAAGTGCCAACGATAAGTGACCAGTAACCAAATCCCATAAACGCCAGTACAAGCGTCGAGCCGAAGTTAAGTAAGGTCGACGTCAGTCTCACCGGCATAAGCGACTTGAAATCGAGATTACGGTGGAACAACGCCATCTGAATGCTCGAAAACGACGTCAACGGGAGAGAGAGGCAGGCCACGGCCAAGGGAAAGCCCAGCGACGGATTGCCCACGAAGGTGGCCACCGGATCGTTGAATATGGCAATGAGACACCACAGGACCACCGATATGCCGAAGTTCGTCCAAAAGGCCACGTTAGCGTTGGCATGCAGGTCTTTTTTGTCTCGGAAGCTGTGTTGCACCAGGTACTTCTGGAACCCGGCGTCCGCGAACATGTCGGCAAAGCTCACTACCATGGTGACGGTCGCCACCATGCCAAACGCCTCTGGCGCCAGCAGCCTCGCTAAGACGAGCTGCGAGATAGGCGAGATGATTTTGGCGATAATCTCGGTTGCCAGAGACCACTTTGCCGCGCTTGCCGACCTCGCCCGGAGGTCTTTTGTGTCGGACATACTAAACCTCCATGAAGAAACGCCGGAGCGCGCTTACTGGCTGATTATCCATGCGCACGCACTGAATGCAGCTTTCGTTTGCCATCATTCCTCGTTTTCACGTTGGGGCAAAGAAACCATTTGCCCCAACGTCCTCTCCGCCTCAGCGGGGCTGAAAGGCGTAAACCCGCCCCACGGGTAGAAAGTCAGCTCGCCGACGAGAACGCGCCCCTTGCAGATGAAGAGGTCGACCCTCAAGAAAGGTACACCGTCACTCAGTTTCCTTGATAGCTCGAGCATCTCGCTGAGCTGCTCCGGGGCAGGGATCGTCTCTTCGGAACTCGCGTATCCCATCGCCAAAGGCAGCAGATTCCACTCAGTGTCGTAGAAATCGTTGTACCTCTTCTCAGAATCGTTCTTGTCCCCGTGGCAATAAGAAATCAGCCGGGGTTCCCCGTCAAAGCAGAAGAAGTCGAACTCGTCGATGCCTTCCCAGTTATCGTCTTCATCACGGGCATTATCGCCCTCGCTCTCCAAGAACTCCTCGGCGAACACGACGGGCTTCACGTTCTTGTAAGGCCATTCCCTGCACCCGTAAAAATAATTCTGCTTCAAATGACCCCGAAAAAAGTCCTTGGCACTGTTGAGATCGAAGTGTCCCTTGTCAGTGCAGATGAGCACGCCGCCGCAGTCGTGATTCGTTTTGAGTACGAACTTCTCCGGTAGCCCACTCACATCGATGTCATCAGCGGAATTCCAGGCGCCCAACGTCTTGACCACGTGCTCGGAGCCCACACGCGAGGCAATGAGGTCCTTAGCGCGGTACTTGTCGACCATGGTCGTGTACGCAGGGTTGTGATCGTTAAGCTTCAGCCACTGCATCTTCTCAGTGAAGGTCACCGGCGAGTCTATGCTAGGCCACATGCCCAACTTGGCGCGATGCATCAATCGAAGGTGCGTCCTGTCGGAAACCCATTTCGTTAGACCCTTCGACGTAAAGGCACAGTAGGCCATCCACGGGTCACTTAGGTATTTTTTAATTTTGCTTTCCATATATACAATTTCCTTAAGTCCGAGCTTAAACAAAGCGTTTTACTTTTTAATTCTCTGCGCTACACATGGAACAAGCCCTGGGCGTATGCAAACCACCAACGTAGACTTTGCTCGTATATGCCCGAAACGGTTTCGGGCACTATTTACCCCATCCAGACGAACGAATAAGACTCGATACCAAGCCCGGTATGAAGCAGATAGGCATAAAAGGCGTAGAAAAGGAACCAGACAACTAGAAAACAGCCAAGACAAAAACGGGCTTTTATTTTCCGAGCGTCCTTCACGAAGCCTCCGAAAATCACGGGGCCTAATACGGTGAAGTAATAGGCTATGCGGCCGGCGTTGGCAATCACATAAGAGGACGCCGAAGCCAAAATGCCTAAAGCGTAAAACACGAGCGGCATCCGGTTGGCTTTGAGCCGCGACGTTCCGTCGCTCTCAACCGGGGCAACATTCGCAGTTTCGCGGCTGACGAAATATGCGATCGCGAGGACGGTCGCCTGCGCAAAAACCATCAACCCGATGCTCGATTCGTTCACGGAGTAACGCGCATACCGGTCGACGAGCTTAGAGCCCGCATAAGCTGCCAGGAACAGCAGGGCAACCGATGCAAGCATCTTCGCGGCGAACTGCGATCGGCTCTTGCTTTTGTTGGAAAATAGGTAGTAGATGAGGAATAGGACCCCTATCAGGGCGGACGCGTGCAAAAGAGCGCCAACAGCCCACCAAGCGCAAAAAAGCAACGGCTTATTCTGTTCTAAAAACCTGGTTGCGTAGAAAACCAGCGAGACTGCAATCATCTGGCACGTCAGACACATAGACAGCGGGAACACCGTTGCCGTATAGACGAACATCGCAAACGAGAGCGATGCCGTTCGTCTAAAATCCCAAAGCCTGAAAGCAAAAAAGGCGTTGGTGATCAGCGACTCGACGACGAGCAAGAACGAGTAATTGTTACAGATATGGAGCACCGCACTTGTGAAGACACCGTACGGAACGCTGAACGTATGGTTCCACATCGTGGTCCCATACGCGTAGAAGTACTCGATTCCCTCTTTATAACCCAGGGTATCCTGCCCAACCGCATACGACCTCAAGCCCCCGACGGCGGTAAGAAGAACCACGGCAGCGACCAGCCCAGCCTTACTTTTGCCGTTTTCCGACATGCGCGCAAGCGCCGCTGAAAGCAAAACGACAAGAAAGTAGAAAAGCGATGTTTCGATAAAGTTCATCCGAATACCAGCCTCACGAAACCGGGAAGCTCCGAATTGATTTCATAGCCCGAGCCTTTCAAATCCCTCGCACTGGCACTTGACCCTATGCGATCCGCGGAGAGCGCGGCGTCGGCCCATTCGTCCAGAGCGTCGCCCAGACTTTTGTAAACGACGTTCTCGCAAATGCCAACCTCCCGCGTGATGGAGTCGCTAATCACGCAAGGGAGTCCGTTTGCCTGCGCCTCGACGACGACGTTCGGCAGGCCTTCGTAGACAGAGGGGAAGATGAAGACGTCCATAGCCGAATAGAGACGGCGGACATCGCTCCTAACCCCGGCAAACACCACCCTATCGGTCAATCCGAGCTCGGCAACGCGCCTCTCAACGGCCGTGCGTGTCTCGCCTTTGCCGACGAGAATGAGGACGGCGTCTGGCCTTCTCCGGGCGATTTCAGCAAAAACATCGACAAGGAAGAGGTGGTTCTTCTGCTCACTGAACCTCCCGACGTGCCCGACGACATAGGACTCGGCAGGAACGCCCAGTTCGCGCTTAACATCGTCCCGTGTCGAAGCGTCATAGGCGTAGTCCTCGAGGTTGAGCGCGTTCTTCATGAGATGGAAACGCGGCCCCGATACCCCCGCCTTGCCGAACATGTAGACGCCCGCCTCGGTAGACGGGGCGGCGAAGTCGGTCGCCGCAACCCTGACAAGGGGCTTGAAAAGATTGTGCAGCAGGGTCTCCTTTTTGCTGTTCGAAACTGTACCCGTGTTGCTTGACCTGAATATGGTTCTGGACACGCCTCCGAATCTCATGGCGAGCAAATCAAGACAGGAAAGACTGTGCTGAGACGACCTGACAGCACAGCAATAACCGCCGTCCCGGGCTATCTGCATGAGCCGCTTGAACGAAGCGACCGGCCCGGCCTCGGTCTTCTTGACTGTGTGCACAATTCTGCCGCCCATCGACTCGATTTCGGCGTCGTAAAAGCCCGGCACGTCGGACGACACACAGAAGTCGAGCTGATAGCGCGACTTGTCCAAAGCCCGGTAATACTTCATGAATACCGTCTCGGCCCCGCCGGTGTCCATCGAGGTCACGATATAGAGGGCCTTCTTCATTGGACGATCACCGCATCGGATTTCTCGATCAGCTTCTGCAGCGCCTTTTTAGCAATCGCCTTCCTGCGGTTGGCCGGAGATTCCTGATAGCGCTCGTATACCTCGGCCTTCACCGCGAACCTTGCGTCGCCTGAAAGATCCGCCATTGCGCGGAGCTGCGCTATATGTAGATGATGGTAGGCGGGAGAGGCGATACGCTTTTCCATGTCGTAATAAGACCAGAAGCCGGCGTCGTAGTCATCCAAATGGCAAGCCAACGTCTCCGCAGAGTGCTTGAATGGCCCGGCGAAGCGCGCGTCGACCAACGATGCGTCATAGAGACCGAAAAGGCTAAACACCCAACCGTTCATGACACTGCGCCTGGGGCGTTGAGGGTACTCCTCCAGGAACAGTTCTCCCCCGTCATGCGACGACACGCCGCCATTGTCCATGTCGATAAGCATGAACTCGGCAGCTTTCAGCGCCGCAACTCTATAGCACTCGTCCCCGAAAGCCGCATGGGCCCTCAGCAGCATCGAGCACCCCTCGCCTTGGGCCATCGAGGAGACGGAGTACTTAGCGCTGCCTATCGGACCAAATGCGTCCCAAGAGCCGTCATCCCGCTGGGCGCCGATCGCCCAATCCGAGCATACCCTTAGTGCGTCGAGAAAGCGCTCAACTTCATCCGACCTGAGAATGCTCAAGTCGTAACAGCCCAAACCGTATTGGAAAATGGCGATGGGGAAATGCACCCGCGCCCCACCGGCGATGACGCTAACAGGGACACCGCCCTCGTCGAGCAGAGTACTGCCAGTGACCTTGCCGGTCAAATCGTTGTAGTACCCGGACAACTGTCCGACATTATAGGCCCTGCCCATGCTCTGCTCTACGGCCACAGCCGTCTTGCCAGTGAGCATTTTGCTCCACCTTTTGAGCATGGTCATCTTCTGCGAGATCTGGCCCATCATTCACCTTCGTTTCTGTAATCGACTCCGAGCGAGCGCACAAGCCCCTCCACGTTGGCCTCCAAACGGAAGTCCCTCTCCCAAACGGCCCTTGCAGCGCGCCTCATAGAAGACCCTTCGGCCTTGCCCAAAAAGACGAATCGCTTTATGGCCGCGGCGACATCTTCCGGTCCACAGTCGCTAGGTAGGAGAAAGCCGTTGACGCCATCGCTTACTATCTCGTGGGTTCCGCCAACGTCCGTGGCGATGACGGGAATGCCGAATCCGCAGGCCTCCATGATCGAAAGCGGCAGGCCCTCGCTTGACGAGACGTTCACGAAGACGTCGAAATGCTTCGCTGCGTACTCCCCCAAAAGCGCGTCGTTCGGCAAAGCCCCCGCGAACTTCGCGGTGGAGTGCGTCAGCAACGAGCAGGCGGCCCTCGCCTCCTCGAGCTGTGGGCCGTCGCCGTAATGGGTCCATTCGACGCGAAGCCCTTCGGCATCAAGAAGGGTGACAGCCTTAGCAAGAAGAGGCACGCGCTTAACGTCGACAATACGCGAGCACGAGACGACCCGCAACGGGCAGGTCAACGGCTCGCCGGACTTGTCTGGCATCTCCCGCGTTCCGAGATAGGAGGTCGTCACCTTGCCCTCATGGCCCGGCCAGTTCGCGTTTATGTATTCCTCCCCGTCTTTCGAGCAGGGAAGCACTCCGGAAAGCTTGGATAGGAGGTATCCCCGGAAGGGCAAATAATGCACATCGGTACGATCTGCATACAGATCGTACCCATGTGCACGCGCAACGGCGCGTGCACATGGGTACGTGCCGGTCAGCCAAGCAGCGACCAAAGCGGTGTCGTAAAGCCAAAAGCTGTATATGTGCGTGGGCTCAAAGCCAAAGCGGACCAGTTCCTCCGCAAGCACGTCCGCCTTTGCCTTCGCCCTCGCGGCAAAGTAGCCCCGAAACACGCGCTTTCCGATTCCATGAACGGATTCTGTGGCATAGGCCTCACGAACGTCCGCACCGCCCAAAAGGGGAAACGCGATCCCTTTGACTGCAAGCAAAGCCTTGTCCTTGGAGGTATTACCGCAACCCAAGGCCAGGGGCGTCACATTGCCCGGCAGCGCGCAGGTGGGCGCGTCACCCGGCTGCGCCTCGGTCCCCACGGCGAGCACCTCGTCGAAATAGGTCGAAAGAACGCCTATCTCGTTCTCGAGATAGGACTCAGCGGCGACCTCGCCGCGGTTAAAGGGGAACCTCCTCGTCAGAAGGAGCAGCCGTCTCTTTTTTTTATCAGCAGTAATCGCCACAAATACTAATCCCTCTTGAATAGGTCGCGGGTATACACCTTGCCGGCAACATCGGCCAGATCGTCGCTCCACCGGTTGGCAATGATCACGTCGCACTCGGCCTTGAACTTCTCAAGGTCATGCGTCACCTCGGAACCGAAGAATTCCGGCGCGTCCAGCGTTGGCTCGTAGACAACGACCGGCACTCCCTTGGCCTTCACGCGCTTCATAACGCCCTGGATGGAACTGGCGCGGAAATTGTCGGAGTTCGACTTCATGGTCAGGCGGTACACGCCCGCCACGGGCTTCTCCTTGCCTTCGTATACCTTGTCCCACAGCAGTTGCAGTACCTCGTCTGCAATGTAGTCCTTGCGAGTGCGGTTGGCATCGACGATGGCCTCGATAAGGTTCTGAGGCACGTCCTTATAGTTGGCCAGCAACTGCTTGGTGTCCTTGGGCAGGCAGTAGCCGCCGTAGCCGAAGGAGGGGTTGTTGTAGTGGGAGCCAATGCGGGGCTCTAGG
This sequence comes from Collinsella sp. TF07-1, assembly GCF_003437235.1. NCBI lineage: Bacteria > Bacillati > Actinomycetota > Coriobacteriia > Coriobacteriales > Coriobacteriaceae > Collinsella > Collinsella sp. TF07-1. The sequence continues at coordinate 3,426 of NZ_QSRV01000033.1, read as the reverse complement.
CACACGCCATCGATGACGTCCTTGGTGTTGAGTCCCCTCATCTCGCAGTAAGTGTCCAGCTCATTGAAGTACGCCACGCGAAGTGCCAGGTAGGTGTTGGCGAACAGCTTCACGGCCTCCGCCTCGGTGGTACCAAGAACGAGCTGCGGGATGCCCGTCGTGCCATCAGGGTTGGTGCGCTCAAGCTCGGCGGGGCCGACGCCTTGGGCGAGCAGCCCAGCAAACGTCTTTGCGGCCTTCACAGCTTCCTCGTCGTCCTTGGGCGCGCCCACAACGATGCGGCTAGGGTGCAAATTATCGTAGAGCGCCTTGCTCTCTCGAAGGAACTCGGGGCTGAAGATGATGCGGCTGTCGCCAAGCGTCTCGCGAAGCGACGAAGTGTAACCCACAGGGATGGTCGACTTGATGACAATCCAGGCCGTCGGGTTCACCGAGCGGATTGCCGAAATTGCGGCTTCAACAGACGAGGTGTCGAAAAAGTTGCGGTCCGAGTCGTAGTTCGTTGGCGTGGCCACGATGGCGAAATCCGCGCCTGTATAGGCCTCGGCGACGTCCACGGTTGCATGCAGGTCGAGCTTCCTCGTGCCCGCCTTAGCCTCGGCCAGGAAGAGCTCAATCTCGTCGTCCTGGATGGGCGACTGAAAAGCGTTAATCTTCTCTACCTTCTCGGAGACGATGTCGAGCGCGCGCACCTCGTTGTGCTGCGAGAGCAGAACGGCCAACGAGAGCCCCACATAGCCGGTGCCGGCGACTGCTATCTTCATTTTTTCGGACATATCATTCAACCTTTCGTTAAGAGCAGGCACACATATGAAATAGTTAGGATTTCGCCTTGCCGAAGAACTTCAGCGCCTCAGAGACGCAGGCGGCGGGCGATGAGGCAATGGCCTTTAAGGCGTAAATCACAGCCTGGCCTGGCTGGTTGCTGCGCTTCATAGCGAAGGCGAGCACGGCGTTGTGGCGAAATTCGATGTAGCGCACATCCTTCTTGCTGAGGCGCGGGTAGTAGCCGCGCACCACCTCGTGCCTTGCGACCTCGCCGTTTACCTTGTTCTTGCCAAGCGAGAGCCTCTCGCCGGAATGGAGGTACTGCCTCACGTGCACCTCGGGCATGTAGCCCATGTGGGCGCCAGCCTCTATGCAGCGCAGCATCAGCCACCAGTCTTGGCCGGTCGCCACCTCGCCGAAACCCTCAGTGCGGTCGAACAGGTCGCGCCTGAGCATATAGATGGCCGTTGGGCTTATCGGCGTTAGGAGGTGCGCGCGCAGCAGACCCTCGGTGGAGAAGTCCTCGCAATGGTCGAGCCTGCGGTGCTCCACAAGCCGGCCACGTTCGTCATACCACGAGACATCCTGCCAGCTCATGTCGAGGGAGTTTTCCTGCATGAAGGCGACCTGGGTGGACACCTTGTCAGGCAGGAACTCGTCGTCATCGTCGAGGAACGTGAGGTACTCGCCCGTCGCCTGGCGGCAGGCGTAGTTGCGCGCCGCCCCGCCGCCGGTCTGGCCGGAGGTGTGCAGCAGCCTAAAGTGCGGAAGGCTCGCGGCATAGGGGGCGACCGCCGCGTCGGTCTCGGCGCTTTCCGGCCACTCCGGCCGATTGTCGCTCACTACAATCAGTTCGATGTTCTCCGCGCCGTAGTCCTGCGCGGCGATTGAGTCCAGGGCCACGCGAATCCTGTCAGAGCGCTTGTAGGTCGGCACCACGATCGAGACGAGGGGTTTGTCAGCACTCATGCGCTACCTCCCCGTCTTCTTCTTGCCGAACATGACGCCAAAGGTCTTGAAGAAGACCTTCCAGTCTGCCTTGAGGCTGGCACCCTTCGCGTAGGCAAGCTCGAACTCCTGGCGCAGGCCGTTCTCGAAGGTCGCGAGGTTGCGCGGGCCCGACTGCCAGGCACCGGTAATGCCCTGCGGGACGGCAAGCACCTGCACCTGTTGCTCGTGCGTAAAGTTCCCGAGCTCCTCGTAGGTGATGGCGCGAGGGCCGATGACGGAGAGCTGGCCCGCGAGCACGTTGAAGAACTGGGGCAGCTCGTCCAGGGAAGTCTTGCGCAGGACGCGGCCTAGCTTGGTGATGCGGGGATCGTTTGTGACCTTCCGCTCGCGGTGCCACTCCTCGATCTGCTCGGGGCTGAGGTACTTCTCCACGTCGTTGGCGTCGGCGACCATGGAGCGGAACTTGAGCACGCGGATGGGGCGACCGAAGCGCCCAGCCCGCTCGTGCGCATAGATGGGAGCACCCTTGGTGTCGGCCGCAATGAACGCGCAAAGAACCGTGCCAGGGATAAGAGCCACGACGCAGACGCACGCACTGAACGCGATGTCGAACGTGCGCTTCACGAAGCGGTAGCCAAGCGATCGCGTGTCGAGCGCACGGGACTCTGCAGCGAACTCGGGCGAGCCCGGGAGGCTCACCGCACCCGTGTTTGCAGCGGAGCCGACCCCAGCACCCGCCGTGCCCTTGCGCCGGTCCATGGCCCGAGCAATGAGCGTCGCCCCCACGGGCGCATTATTCTCTGTTACTTCTTTAGCAGTCACAATAAAACTTTCGTTCCTGTCCCCAGGAACCCCCCCCCAAATCCACAAATTCAAAAACCAAATAAATTGCCGGTGCAACGTATCCCTTACGTTTTGCTGGGAACGTCCAGCGGAAGCAGCTCCCTAAAAGCGGAGACGCCTTCGCCCACGTCCACCAGGCACCAGCGCTTATGACGGTCGACCTTTTTAACGCGGGCCTCTTGCCCCACCAAGGGACCCTGTTCTATGTGCAACACGCCGCCTTCTATACGGGCGACGCTGTTGCGCACCACGCCGTCGTCGTCGAGCACGCTGCGGTACCACTCCTGCGCATCGTCCGGCATAGGCGCATAGGCCCGCTCCCTGCTGCCGGCAATGCGGCAGCCAAAGCTCAGTTGAGCCAAAGCCCTATCGAGCGCTGCGGCATCGTGCGTGGCGACGAAGAAATATTCCTTGTACATGGGTTTGGTTTGGAGCGACCATGCACCGTCCCGCTTAAACCAGAACTCCTTTTGCATCACAAAAGCGTCCTGCATCAGCTCGTGCGGGATAATCCGGCGGACCTTTTCGCAGGTCTCGCGCTCTTTTCCATGAGGGGTGTGGACCAGATACCAGCGAACGCGGCCGTGCTGGCTGTTGGTGGTGGCGCCGTTAAATGCGCCCGGCAGCTGCTCTTGGCGCCGTGCCGTCTGTTCCATGTTCTCGCCCCCTCTTTTTGGCTTTGCGATGCACGCAAATGCAGGGGCGTTTAGAACAGGCTTCTCGCTCGCAGCTAGGCGCAGTCGCAAAAGTACAGGTTTTTGTATCTTTCGACATAGGCAATTATACGAGCAATTAATCAACGATTGCCCAGACCTTGATTCTCATTTTCATTGCAACAGCCTCAGGACTCAGCGCAACGCGTTG
>NZ_QSRV01000032.1:0-14969 GCF_003437235.1 Collinsella sp. TF07-1 | reverse complement strand
TTTAGTATAGGAAAAGGAATTTCTCGGGGCCGCCTCTCGGCGGCCTTGCGAAAAACAAATCCAAGTTAGACCATTTCAAATGGTTCGATGTCTGCCCGGATGCGACACTGAATGTGTCCATCCTCGCAGTATCCGGTTCTCAAGGTGCACGCTTTGCGGCTGATCCGGTCCGACCGGGCCGCGCGGCAAGGAGATATATTGCCAGACCGCGAAGCCCTGTGGGTCGTCAATTCCACTCTTCACAAGTCCTACACAACATATCGCTTTCTATAGGTAATAGAAAGACTGGTGCGGATCTTCCGCACATATCAGATGATGACCCTTTGGTTCAGGAATATATAGAGATCGGTCACCTATATGTGTTTATCTACCCGCGCTTTTAGCAATGTAAACCGCGCTTCAGATAAAAAGAGGGAGTGCCGCGCACAACGCGACACTCCCCTAGCGATTCAAGAGAATCTATTAGGCCTCGAGAGCCTTCTTGGCGATGGTAGCCAGCTCGTTGAAGGACTCGATGTCCTCGTAAGCCATCTGAGCCAGGACCTTGCGGTCGAGCTCGATGCCGGCAACCTTCAGGCCGTGCATGAACTGAGAGTAAGAGATGTCGTTCAGGCGAGCAGCAGCGTTGATACGAGTGATCCAGAGAGAACGGATCTCGCGCTTCTTGTTGCGGCGATCACGATACTGATACTGCAGGGAGTGCTGGACCTGCTCTTTAGCATGCTTGTAAGTACGCGAAGCGGCACCATAGTAACCCTTCGCACGGTGCATAACGGTACGGCGCTTCTTCTTGGCGGCAACAGCGCGCTTAATACGTGCCATGTTCTATCAACTCCTAGACGGTAAAACGAAAAACGGGAACGCGAACTTAGGCGAGACGCGACTTGATGACCTTGCGGTCGGCAGCGGCGATCTCGGTCTCCTGACGGAAGCCACGCTTACGCTTGGTGGACTTCTTGCTCAGGATGTGGCTCTTGAAAGCCTTGGCGCGCATAAGCTTGCCGGTACCAGTCTTGCGGAAACGCTTCTTGGTGCCGCTGTGGGACTTCATCTTAGGCATGAAATACTCCTTAATCGGTTACAGAACACTAGTTACTTGGTATCGCTTGCCGCTTTATCCTCATCGAAGGCGCCCTTAATCGGGGCGAGCAGCATAAGCATGTTACGGCCTTCCATCTTAGGCTTGGACTCGACCGTAGCGTAAGGCTTGAGATCCTCGGCGAGACGCTCGAGAACGTTAAGGCCCTGCTCCGGGTGAGCCATCTCACGGCCGCGGAACATGATGGTGATCTTAACGCGTGCGCCCTTCTTGAGGAAACGCAGAACGTGGCCCTTCTTGGTCTCGTAGTCGCCAACGTCAATCTTGGGTCGGAACTTCATTTCCTTGACCTCGACCTTGGACTGGTTCTTACGAGCAGCCTTGGCCTTCATGGCCTGCTGGTACTTGAACTTACCGTAGTCCATGACCTTGCAGACCGGCGGCTCCGCGTTGGGAGCGATCTCGACCAGGTCGAGACCCTGATCGTCGGCGACGCGCTGGGCATCGCGGATGGCGAACAGGCCGAGCTGAGAGCCATCGACGCCAATCAAACGGCACGAAGATGCAGTGATCTCGTCGTTGATGCGGGTGTCATCAGACTTAGCTATTTTCCCTACCTCCATTCATAAAAAAATAACCCGGCGCTTCTCAGCAACCAGGTCGTACACATAGACTTCCTCGATTTGAGGAAGGGAATCTAAGTTGTATGACCAGTCAGCTGCTCATTGGCGCCAAAAGGTGGGAACCCTCGGGTTCCTCTTTAGGGCATTGCGGGAACAACGCCTTGCGAATAATAACACGTACAGCGCGTTATCACATTACGTACACGAAAAAGGGTCCTTGAGCCCCTTGAACGCTCGCTTGCATGCATGGTGCCCGAGGCGAGACTCGAAGGGCCTTCGCTTCGCGAAGCCCCGGGCTTCGGGCGCGTGGCGCCCTCGCCACGCTCCGCTACAAACAGGCCACAGGCCTGTTTGCTTAACGCTTCGCGCGCTCACGCGAGTTCGGCACGAAAAAGGGGGCCGCAACCCCCTTGAACGCTCGCTTGCATGAATGGTGCCCGAGGCGAGACTCGAACTCGCACGTTGTTGCCAACGGTGGATTTTGAGTCCACTGCGTCTGCCAATTCCGCCACTCGGGCACGCAATGCGTGAGTTAGTTTATCACAGCTTTCTACCGATTAGTCCGAAAATGGAACTTCGAGCATTTCGATGAGTTCGACCGTGCGGAGCATCTCGCGCCGACGGCATCCGCGACCGTCGACCGAAGCCTCACCCATCTGGTTATCGTAAGGGTCCTCGCGCATGCCGTCGAAAGAGGGCTCAAACTCTGCCTGGAATCGATTGTTGGCCACCATACGCCACGGGTCGAGATTGCCAAAGTAGTGACGGCGGCGCCACTCCTCCCCCATCCTGCGAGCAGAAGATCCAAATGACACGTCGGCGTTGAGCCAACCGGTCTGCGGCGTATAGAACTCTGCCCAGTCGTGCGACCCCACCGAATCGGGCGCAACATACAGGCCGCTCTGCCAACGGGCAGGCACGCCCGCGATACGGCACATGGTGATAAACGTGAGCGCCATAACGCCGCAATCGCCGCGGAGCGAATGCGCGCAGTCATCGGCAATAGATCCCAAAAGCAAGTACGGCGGCTGATAGCGATAGTCGATGTACTGCGTCAGGTAATCATAGATAGCACGGGCGCGATCGAGCGGATCCTCGAGCCCGTCAATGACACGGGCTGTCAGCTGCTGTAGATACGGCGTGAATGCAATGTGCGGACGGTCCTCGGAGGTGTCCACGGGCAGTGGCGCGTCCATGCAAGGATGCACCGGAAGCGCACCCCCATAGACATCACGATAAGCGGCATCAATTTGATAGCGATAGGTCACCGAGAATGAGCGCTCACTCGAAGAAGACCACGAGGCGGTACGCGCCGAAGCATTCGCGGGGGCAACAGCACCCTCCGGCGTCATATCGAGAACCTCGATATGAGACTGTTGACGACAGGCGGCGGCAACGGGTAGCCACGCGCGAACAGTCTCTCCATCTAGAGCACCGGGGACAGACACGGACGCTTTAAGCGTAATGACGCGAGCCAATCCGTTTTGTGACTCCATCTCCTTGAGCATCTCGTTGCGCAGTGCTATTCCGTCCGTAGAATCGGGCCGCATGCCGGGAACCTCTTTGGGATATACGCGAAGCGAATCGAGGAAGTTGTCGAGAACGAACAGCTCACCATCGATAAAGCGCCAGTCAATACGCTTACGATTAATCAGGTCATCAAACTGCTCTTCGGTAAACTCTGGCCACTCCTCGCGAATCATCGCAATAGCCTGATCGCGCGGCACCGAAAAATGAAGCGGCGTCTCGAGCATGCGATACCGCTCGGCACGAACACAAGCAGCCAGCGAAGGCTCGGGGTTCTGCTCCAGAAGGCGATCGCAGGCAGCAACAGCCTGCATCAAATACCCGGCATCCTTAAGACGAAGAATCTCAGGCGGTAGCCCAATATCGAGATGGCGAAAATCATCACTGCAAACATCAACAGAGCAGCCAACAGGACCCTCGTCAATAACCTTCCCATCCGAAGGCAGTACATTAATAACAGCCATACCAAAACTCCAAGTCACTAGAACGCTTGAAGCCCATTGTAGCGAGATAAAAAGAAAGCCCCAACAAGGGAGCCATCAACACCGCTGAACGGTAACCATATAACTAAAATCAGACCAGTAACCCTGTAGCAAGTTAACAAAGGAGGCCCCGTTTCCCCGGAGCTGATTCCGTCGCGCGACTTCTGGCAAAGCCAGTAGCCATCTTAATTCAGACTCGTAACCCTGCGGCGTTAAACGAAGGAAGCCCCGTCCCCCGGAGCTGTTTTCTTGGCGCGACTTCTGGCAAAGCCAGGTGAGCGCAAAGGAAACAGTGTAGGGGGACGGGGCTTCCGGCGGGAAGTTTAGCGACGCTTACGCCTTGTTGACGGAGCCAAACTCCTCCATGAGCTCCTTGGTGCGGGCAACGATGTTGTCGCGACCAGGCTTGAGGAGCTTGCGGGGGTCAAAGCCCTTGCCCTGCTGATCCTTGCCAGCCTCGATGTACTCGCGAACGCCCTTGGCGAAGACGAGCTGCAGGTCGGTGTTGACGTTGATCTTGGAGATACCCAGGGAGATGGCCTTCTTGATCTGATCCTCGGGGATGCCGGTGCCACCGTGCAGGACGAGGGGCAGGTCGCCGGTCTCGGCCTTGATCTCGCCCAGACGCTCGAAGGAAAGGCCAGCCCAGTCGGCAGGGTACACGCCGTGGATGTTGCCGATACCGCATGCGAGGAAGTCGACGCCCAGGTCAGCAATCTGCTTGCACTCAGCAGGATCAGCGAGCTCGCCGCTGGAGGTCACGCCGTCCTCGGTGCCGCCGATGCCGCCGACCTCGGCCTCGATGGACATGCCCTTGGAGTGGGCAAGCTCAACGAGCTCCTTGGTGCGGTCGAGGTTAAGCTGGAAGGTCTCCTCGTGAGAGCCGTCATACATGATGGACGTGAAGCCGGCCTCGATGCACTTAAAGCAGTCCTCGTAAGAACCGTGATCGAGGTGAAGGGCGACGGGAACGGTAACGCCCGTGGCCTCGACGGCAGCCTTGACCATGTCGGCGCAGACCTTGAAACCGCCCATCCACTTAGCGGCACCAGCGGTGCACTGAAGGATCAGCGGAGACTTGGCCTCCTCGGCGGCCTGGAGAATAGCCAGGGTCCACTCGAGGTTGTTGGTGTTGAAGGCACCGAGACCGTACTTGCCGGCCTCGGCCTTCTTGAGCATGTCTGCTGCGTTGACGAGCATAAAAGAAACCTCCTGTAAGGTTGCTCCGATAACGCCTGAGATTTTACCACGGCGCACCCGAGCATAAACGTTCGTTTGTTCACGAATATCGTCCAAACAGACTTTTTTTGACCGTTTGCCCTACGGAATCGACCTGTTGGGGAAAAATAGCTTGACGTTTGGACGCTTCTCGTGCTTCAAAAGCCGACTAGTAAGCTACATCTGCATGAAAGGGCTCTGCATGAGCTCGCGTGCCATGGTGGTCGAATCGCCATGGCCGGTAAGGCAAACGGTATCGGGCGGGAGAAGCCGGGCGAGCTTGGAGAGCGAGCGCAGGATCGCCGCCTCGTCTCCTCCAGAAAGATCGGTGCGGCCATGCCCACCCGGGAATAGTGTGTCGCCCACAAAGGCAATGTTCCCCTGCTCAGTGGCGGCGAACAGAACGATGCCGCCCGGTGTGTGCCCGGGCACCTCAATTACCTGCAGGCAAATGTCGCCCAGCTCAATGGTGTCGCCCTCGGCAAGCAGCCGCGTCGGCTCACCTGGATCGGGCGTCTCGATGCCCCACATCGCTCGCTGCTCCTCGATATTCGCATGCGGCACTGCTGCGTCCTTGCCACACAGCTCGTACAGGACGTCGGCGCCAACGGCGGCCCGAACTCCAGCGACACCGCCAACATGGTCGGCGTGACCGTGCGTGCAAACGGCGCCGAGCACCTGCACATCGGGGTGTTCGGCTCGAATATGCTCCACCAAGCGCTCGCCTTCCCATGCGGGGTCGATAATCACGCACTCATTGTCCGAAATGACAGCATAGCTATTGGTCTGAATGGGACCGTTTACGAGCGTCTCGATCTCGACCGATCCCTTGGGAGTTAAATCCAAGGACACAGCACTCATGTCCCTCTCCTCTCTATAGAACTCGAGGCATCAAACGATGCCTCGAGTGTAGCGAATATCGATAATGTGGCACGTTCGTCGCGACTAAACGCGGCGCTTAAGCTGGGCTCCACCCTCGCCGGGCATCAAGCGACGCGCGTCGTAGACCGAGTCAACGCTGCTGATAGAGGCCAGCAGCGGATCCAGACCACTCGCGTCCGAGATCTCGACCATAAAGCGCAGGGTTGCAATACCCTCGCGGTTGGTCGACGTGGCGGCAGAAAGGATATTGCCACCCGCATCGCCAATGGCAATGGTGACATCCTTGAGCAGGCCCATGCGGTCCAGGCACTCGACCACGATCTCGACCTGGAAGAGGGTGTCGGCAGCGCCGTCCCATTTCACATCGATCATGCGCTCGGGATGCTCCATAAGACCCTTGACGTTGGGGCAGTTGGCGCGATGCACCGAAACGCCACGACCGCGCGTGATGAAGCCGACGATGTCGTCGCCCGTCACGGGGTTGCAGCAATGGGCCAGACGGACCAGCAGGCCGCTGTTGCTCTCGCCCTTGACGATAATGCCGTTGCTGGCGCTCTTGCCGCGCTTTTGCGGCTTGCGGTTGGAGCCGCGGGCAGGCTGCTTGACGACCTCGGCGATAGCCTCGGCCTTGGTGAGCTGTTCCTCGGGTTTGGGGTCCAAGATTTGCTCGACCTTATTGCCCACAGCGCGCGGGGCAACCTTGCCGGCGCCGACGGCGGCAAACAGGTCCTCGAGCTGCTTGAAGTTAAACTGCTCCGCCACGGCGTTGAGCGCACGCGTCGAACGCGGCGTAGAAATGCCATAGCCACGCTTACGCAGGTCCTTAGCCAGCATATCGCGACCAGCAGCAGCGTCGTCGTCCTTGGTCGCAGCGGCAAAATAGCGGCGGATCTTTGACTTGGCGGAAGGTGTCTTAACGATCTTGAGCCAATCACGCGACGGCTTGGAACTCTTGTTAGTCAGAATCTCGACACGGTCACCCGTCTTAATCTCGTGCGTGAGCGGAGCCACCGCACCGTTGATTTTGGCGCCGACGCAGTGGTTTCCCACCTCGGTGTGAACGGCGTAGGCAAAGTCGAGCGGCGTGGAGCCGGCACGAAGCGCCATGACCTCGCCCTTGGGCGTAAAGACGAAAATCTCCTGATCGAAGAGGTCGACCTTCAGCGAATGCAGGTATTCCTTGGCGTCGGTGATCTCATCAGACGCAGCCCAATCGAGCGAATGTTTGAGCCAGTTAATCTGGTCGTCCAAGCGCTGGGCATCATTGGTCTTAGACGCGGACGATCCGCCCGACTTCTTATAGAGCCAGTGGGCGGCAATACCGTACTCGGCCTGCTCGTGCATCTCGTAGGTACGAATCTGAATCTCGAGCGGACGAGCCGTGGGGCCGATAACCGTCGTGTGGAGCGACTGGTAGTTATTGACCTTGGGCATGGCGATATAGTCTTTAAAGCGCCCGGGCATGGGGTGCCACAGCGTATGCACCGCACCGAGCGTGGAATAGCAATCGCGCACCGAATGCGTGATGACGCGCAGTGCCACCAGATCGTAGATCTCGGAAAATTCCTTGCCCTTGCGCTTCATCTTTTGGTAGATGGACCAATAGTGCTTGGAACGGCCGTTGATCTGAAAGTCCTCCAGGCCAATGCGGTTGAGCTCGTCGGTGAGTGTCTTGATGGTCTCGGCCAGATAGCGCTCACGGACCTCGCGCGACTCCGCCACCATGCGTGCGATGCGCTGGTAGGCGTCGGGTTCAAGGTAGAAGAAGGACAGATCCTCGAGTTCCCATTTAATGGAGCTCATGCCCAGACGGTCGGCCAGGGGCGCATACACGTCCATGGTCTCGCGGGCCTTAAACAGGCGACGGTCCTCACGCAGGGCCGCAAGGGTGCGCATGTTGTGCAGACGGTCGGCAAGCTTAACGATGATGACGCGGATGTCCTTGGACATGGCGAGGAACATCTTTCGCAGCGTGAGCGCCTGTTTCTCGTCCATGCTGTCGACTTCGATGTTGGTGAGCTTGGTCACGCCATCGACGAGCTCGGCCACCGTATCGCCAAACAGGCCGGAAACATCGGCAAGCGAGGTCTCGGTATCCTCGACGGTATCGTGCAGCAGCGCGGCGCACACCACGTCACAGTCCATCTTGAGATCGGCCAAAATGATGGCTACCTCGACGGGATGGTTGATGTACATCTCACCCGAGCGGCGCTTTTGGTTGCAGTGCTTCTCGGCAGCAAAACAATAGGCCTGCTCCACCTTAGAAAAGTCGTCCTCATTCATATATTTGAGGCACAGGCGCTCCAGCTTGTCGTAGCTGTCCGCCATAATCTCGGGCGGCAGCTCATCGGCATGCTTATAGTGCTCCATCTCCGAGAACGGCTGGAGGGCGGAATCATGGGCGGTACGGGCTGCGGCATCCATCGAGGTCCCCTTCCCCTAGGCCCGCGGTACGATCGGGCGGTTAACTTTGGCTAGCATATCAGAAGCGCACGAATCGAGCGCCCAACTCCGGAAAGCCGAGAACTCCATGCGCGAGCGCAAGCCCTCCAAATAGCGAATTGACCTGCTCAATTGCACACGGCCGGGGTTTTCGGCCATCGCGATGCGACGGGTGTCGTCAAACCCCGAAACGCGACAGAAGCCAAGCTCTTCGAAGATTCCCAGGCCACTTTCCACCGAGCGCTCGTCGACCGGCGTGCGAGCATCGATGGCAAGGCACATCTGCGCGATGTCGATATCGCTCGCGCTAAAGGAATCGTCCCCGGTCTTGCCGCGGTTGGAGCGCCACATGGTTTGCAGCGCGCGATAGAGCGTGACGAGCTCGTCGCGCTCGGGCGCATAGCAGTCGAGTAGGCGCTCGTTAATGCGGGCGTCGCGCGACGAATAGAGCAGGTGAATCACGGCGGGCTGTCCATCGCGACCGGCGCGGCCACTCATCTGGTTAAACTCAATCGCGCCAAACGGCATGTGATAGAGCACGACATGGCGAATATCGGGAAGGTTGACGCCCTCGCCAAAGGCCGAAGTCGAGACGATGCAACTGAGGCTGCCGTCTCGGAATGCTTCCTCCACGCGGCGGCGATCGGGGCGCGCAAGACCCGCGTTATAGAACGCGATATGGGTTGCGCAATCGGGCACACGCTTGCGCAACGTCTTGGCGAGCGCCACGGACTGGTCGCGCGAATTAACGTAGATGACGGTCTTCTCCCCCGTCGCCACGATCGACACCAAACGGTTCTCGCGGCTCGCAAGGTCGCGGTCGTCCTCGAGCTGCAGGTTCTCGCGCACCGTCTCGTCGACCACCGTGCGAGTGATCGGCAGCATGCGGGCAAGCTCGGCCACGACCGGAGCCGTTGCGGTGGCCGTCGCAGCCATAACAACCGGGTCGCCCAGGGCTTTGAGGATATCGGGCATGTCGAGATAGGCGCTGCGGTCGCCGCCCTTGGCAAGGCCGGCGTGGTGCGCCTCATCGATAACGACAAAGCCGATGCGGCCCGAACGCGCGAAGCGGTCACGGTAGATAGATAGGAACTCGGGCGTCGTGAGCACGATACCGGTGCGGCCCGAAGCTAGGCCGGCGAACACATCATCGCGTGCGGCCTCCACGGTCTCGCCGGTCAGCACGCCAACGCCAATGCCAAGCGCTGCCATCGTCGACGAGAGGTGATAGGCCTGGTCGGCAACAAGCGCACGCAGCGGATAGACAAAGATGCTCGCACGTCCGCGAAGGACAGCCTCGCGCGCAGCATGTACATGGAAGATGAGAGACTTGCCGCGGCCCGTTCCCATAACGGCCAAGACGCTCTGGTGGTCGGCCAAGGCATCGAGCGCCTCAACCTGCGCGCGGTGCGGCTGGTTCGATCCGATAAAGCTATGGATAAGCGAGCGCGTGAGCTCGGTATAGGAAAGCTGGGCGAGCGTCTCGCGCTTACGCGACTCCAGGCGCAGGCCGGAATCCGCCGGCTGCACGCCACGACGAAGCTCGCATGCCGGATCGTCGACGCTGGGCAGCGTGGTATCGCGGACCAGAACATCCTTGATCATGAGCTTGGGCTTCACGCGTCCCTGCCAATGCTCGGCCACGGCCTCGAACACCAAGTCGACGGCGCTGTCGCAATTGATGAGCCTATCGATCTGCGGCACGCGGAACATGATGGCCGGCACACTCGCGGCGCCATCGGTCGCCACGAAGCGCATGTGTTCGCCGGTTTTGCCCACCACGGCGCGATCACACATCGTCACGCCCTCGGCGGCCAGCAACGGCACCTTATTGCCCTGGCCAAACGGCTCAAGACGGGAAATCTGCTCGATGGTCTCGATATTTAACTCGGAGAGGTCGACGGTGGCGGCAACCTCGTCGGTGTCTTCAAAGTCCTCGGCGGGAAGCTCCGATAGCACGGCGGAAAGGCGGCGGCGGAACTCATCGAGCTTGGATGCCTCGATGGTCACACCCACCGCACCGGCATGTCCGCCGCGACGAATCAGCAGGTCGGAACAACGCTCGACGGCGTCGAACAGGTTGACCTTGCCCACCGAGCGACCCGATCCGCGCGCAACGCCGTCCTCGATCGAGAAGAGCAGCGCCGGCACGTGATATCGGTTGGTCAGGCGGCTCGCCACGATGCCCTTGACGCCCTCGTGCCAGCCTTCGCCGCCCACGACGATTGCGCGCCCACCGTCATAGGTCTCCTCGACCTTTGCCATGGCGTCGCGTGTGAGCTCCGCCTCGATCTCGCGGCGCTGACGGTTAATCTCCTCGAGCTCGGCTGCCAGTGCACTTGCCTCGATAGGATCGCGGGCAAGCAGCAGGTCGAGCGCCAGCTTGGGATCAGCCATGCGGCCGGCAGCGTTTAAGCGGGGAATGAGCGAGAACGATAGGCCATCCGCCGTAATGCTCGAAAGGTCCGCCTTGGCGAGCGCGGCAAGCGCGATATAGCCGGGACGAGCGGTTACGCGCATCTGCTGGATGCCCTCGGCAACCAGCGCGCGGTTCTCGGGCGTGAGCGGCATCATGTCGGACACGGTGCCCAGCGCCGCGACCTCGATTAGCGAACGCCAATACGACGGCTTGCCCAAGCGCTCACCCAGGACTTGCACCAGCTTGAGCGCCACGCCGGCACCGGCAAGCTCACGCGAAGGCCCCTCGACCTCGAGCTTAGGGTCGGTCAGGGGCACGCCCTGCGGCACCTGATCGGAGGGCTCGTGATGGTCCGTGACCACCAAATCGATCCCCAGGCTCTCCAGATAGGAGACCTCTTCCTTGGCGGCAATGCCGTTATCGACGGTCACGATCAGCTGGGGGCGAGCGAGCTCGTTAACGCGGTCGAGCGCCGCGCGCGAAAGACCGTAGCCCTCGTCAAAGCGATGCGGAATAAACGGCGTGACATCGGCGCCAAACGTGCGCAGTGCCTCGGTCAACAGGCAGGTCGACGTAATACCGTCAACGTCAAAATCACCAAAGACCGCGATGTGCTCGTGGTTGCGAATAGCACGCTCGACGCGGTCGGCAACGACCGACATGCCCGGGATAATGAGTGGGTCAGCCCAGTCGCGATCGAGCGAAGGCGTCAAAAACAGCTGGCCTTCTTCGATGGATGTAATGCCGTGCGCAACCATAATGCGCGCCACCAGCCCGGGTATTCCCAGGCCAGCCGAAAGCTCCTTTTCGAGTTCGGGGTTTTGCTGAGCGACCGCCCAGCGATGCGTCGTCTTAAGCGATGACATAGGCGCCCACCCCCGATAGGGGCAGGTCGCCGCGATACCTCTCACGGTTCATAGCGATGAGTCCTCTGTGTATGCCCGCTTCGGCAGGCAGATCTGTTGAACGAATTTATTATACCGTGCAGCGCGGACGCAAATCGCCGCAGTACGCCGCGGTTTCGGTAAACGATGCCGGTAATAGCCTCGAAATATTCAAGCGTTTCTGACGCACGGACGCACGCGAGCGTCTAGCATATCCATTCAAAACGGATTCACGAGCAAAGGGAGTCACAAGCGCATATGAAGCAATGGGTTGGACTGGGCAAGTTTCTCGCGGGGCACATGCAGATCATCGTTCCGATTTGCGTGACGCTCGGCGTGCTCTTTCCTCAGCAGATCGGCGTTCTCAAGCCCATCGTTCCCACCTTGTTTGCCTTTATGACCTTCCAAGGCGCGCTCAGTAACACCTTTCACCAGGTGGCCGAGGTGTTCCGCCGTCCCCTGCATCTGATTTTGGCGTTATTTGTCTCGGCTGTAATCATCCCCATCGCGGCGTATGCCATGGGCTCACTGTTCTTTGGCTCCAACCCCAACCTTGTCTGCGGCATTGTGCTCGAATACAGCGTGCCTGTGGCAGTCACTGCCTTTATGTGGATTAGCATGTTCGGCGGCAACGGCCCGCTTGCGCTCACCATTATCCTGACGTCCTCGGTCATCTCGCCCGTGACGATTCCGCTCACGCTCAAGCTCTTGCTGGGCGCCACCGTCTCGATCGATGTGCCGAGCATGATGCAGAACATGGCCTTTATGATCGCCATCCCCGCTGTGCTCGGTATTGTCATCAATGAACTCACGCGCGGCTGGGGCCACGAGAAACTCTCTCCCGCGCTCTCGCCCGCCTGCAAGTTCATGATGATGGGCGTCATCGCGTCCAACTCCACCGCTATGAGCGAGTACGTGCTACACATGAACGCGGTGCGCCTGGAAGTCGCCCTCTTTATTTTGGTCTTCGCCATCAGCGGCTTTGTCGTCGGTTTTCTGGTCGCACGTGCGCTGCATCTGCCATATAGCGAGACGACTACCATGTGCTTTACCTGCGGCATGCGCAACATCTCTTCGGGTGCCGTCATCGCCACGCAGTACTTTCCGGGCGAGGTCGTGTTCCCCGTCATGTGCGGCACGCTGTTTCAGCAGGTGTTGGCCTCAATTATCGGACACCTCTTTGAGCGCCTGACCGGCGAGGAGCGCGCCGCCCAGCGCAAGCGGGTCGAGGCTGGCCGCGACGCCATGGCGCGCTAGGCTGTCCGCATTACGTGGGTGTTAGTCTTGCTATACGAGCGTTTCCAGATGCGCACGCAGACGCTCAGCATCGATATCGAGCGTCGTCTCGGCATTGACTTGGGCCAAACGATAGCCGACAAAGTAGGGCGAAACCACCCAACGCGGCAGCGCCTTGGCAATGGTCCGACCGCCCAGGTGATAGAAGAACAAGTTGTACGACTCTGCGCGACCACCGTGGTGCCCGTTTAGGATATAGCGCAGAGCTACCTGGATCGCATCGGCAAAGAGATCCGCCTCGGCTTGGTCTCGTGCGTCATCGCTGGCGGCGATTCCCTGCGGGGCTGAAACGTTGATCTCAAAGAACCCCATGATCGGTTCGGTTGAGATATTGACCAAGATTCTCCCCTGTTGCCAGACATTGATTCCTTCGAAATTGGCGGAAGTCAGCGAAGCATAGCCGTCTTCCTGCTCCAAACCTACAATCTGCATGTGCGGATGAACGAGACTACCGCCCGAGAGCGGACCCTTGTTCTTGTACATGAGAACGCTGCGATACTGCTGTGAATCGATCATCTGCTGCCAACAGCCCAGGGCAAACCGCATCACATGATGCAGCTCATCCGGTTCATAGGTCGCCAGGTCGGCGTCGTGATTGGCCGACTCGATCAATACGGTCTGACGGGTGGCCCGCAAGGTCTTGAACTTATTCTCGAGCCAGATGCAGTCACCATCGCGCTCGATGATGTTGGCGAGCCCCTCCGTGTCGCAAAAGGGGCACGCGGTGCCAGGGCGACGATTATCGTCGGGCTTACCGTTCGCCTGCTGAACGTCAAATACCAGCGCCACGGGTTATACCTCCAACGGCACGATCTTGGTGCCATGGAGCTCGGAGACGCCTAGCGCCGCTGCGACCGCGTCGCGATTTGCCGTAGTGATGCCGCCGCCGGGAAGGATGGTCAAACGATCGCCCGCATACTCGATTAAACGAGCCAGGTGATCGAAATTATCCTCGATCGACGTACCGGCCGCGCCGCCATGCGTGAGGATGCGCGTAACGCCGCAGTCGGCAAGTGTATCAATCGCATCGAGCTGAGCCTCGGGCGAAAGCTGGTCAAATGCCATGTGGAAGGTGATGTCAAGGGACTCGCGCTTGCACTCCTCGGTCGCGCAACCCGTAGCCATAACGAGGGCGCCAAGGGTGAGCTCGTCGAGCGCCCAGCCGCCGGCACAGGGCTTGCAGCAGCCAAAGACCAAGCCGTCAACGCCGGCGCTTACGGCAAGGCCCAGGTCCATCTCCATCATGCGCAGCTCGTCTTGGTTGTAATGAAAGTCACCGCCACGCGGGCGAATCATGCACATCACTCGCGCGTCATGCTCGTGAGCATAGCTGACTGTAGCGCTGATAACACCGACCGAGGGTGTAGTGCCACCGACGGCAAGGTTGTCGCACAGTTCAATACGCCTTGCACCGGCATCGATAGCCGCCGGCACCCGCTCAAAGTTCTCGGCACAAAACTCGTACAGCATAGATAGACCCCCAAAGACAGCAGATGTTTTCCGACGGGCATTGTCACACATCCCCATGAAGTTGCGGTGGAATAGGGACTGTTTTGGCCTCTGGAGCCCGTATTCAGTCCCTATTTCACCGCAACTTAAAGGGGTGCTGACCGAAATGGTCAGCACCCCTTTTTGCTGTATAGAAGTAGTCGTTGGGTGTTCCTATAGTTTTGTCAACCGTCGGGGCTACTCCCGGTAGGGCACCCGGTCGCGCATCACGGCGTATATCGCCCTGAGCCGCTTCCTCGCGACGGCCTTGAGCGCCCGCCCGTGCCCCATGCCCCGCGCCCTGCAGGCCCGGTAGTACTCGCCGTAGCGCCCCGAGGACCTCACCAGGCTGTTGCACGAGAAGATCAGCAGGGACTTGAGCCTCGCGTCGCCGCGCCTGGACGCCCTGACCGACCTCACCGACGTTCCGGAGCTCCTCACCCTCGGGGCTATGCCGCAGTACGAGGCCAGGTGGTCGTGGTCCGGGAACCTCCCGATGTCGACCGACACCGCGAGCTGCGCCGCGGTCCTCGGGCCGATGCCGGGCACGGTGAGCGGGCACGCGTAGGTCTCGTCGCCCTCGAGCAGCGCCGCCGTCTCGGCCTCGAGGGCCCCGGCCTCGTCGAGGGCCTCCGATATCCGGGCGGCCAGGAACCTGACCTGCCTGTT
>NZ_QSRV01000031.1:0-17296 GCF_003437235.1 Collinsella sp. TF07-1 | reverse complement strand
GAAAGCACTTAATGTGCTTTCCGTCTTGCGCAGGACTGTAGAGCAGCAAACTTAAACAGCGGGCCGCACGGGCCGGGAATCCGCCCCCGCGCACAGGAGGGGATTCCTTTTGTGTAGGCTTTGCGGAAATGTGCCAATTTTGGGATACGCCCGGCGGCGTGGTCTGTTGACGACACAGCTAACGCCACGTATCCTATCGAACTGCGTGTTTCGTAGGGGGATGCTGACCCCTCGATTCAAGCCGTTGCACTTTACAGAAAGCTGGAATCATTCGAGAAGGAGTACGCTTTGCCTACTATTAACCAGCTGGTTCGCCAGGGCCGTCGTTCCGTGCCCAAGAAGTCCAAGAACGCTGCTCTGCAGCACAACTCCCAGAAGCGCGGCGTGTGCACCCGCGTCTTCACCACGAGCCCCAAGAAGCCGAACTCGGCTCTTCGTAAGGTTGCCCGTGTTCGCCTTGTCAACGGCATCGAAGTTACCGCTTACATCCCGGGTGAGGGCCACAACCTGCAGGAGCACTCCATCGTGCTCGTCCGCGGCGGTCGTGTCCGTGACCTCCCTGGTGTCCGTTATCACGTCATCCGTGGCGCCTACGACGCTGCTCCGGTCCAGAACCGTATGCAGGCCCGTTCCAAGTACGGTGCTAAGCGCCCCAAGGCTAAATAAGCCAGATAACGTTTTGATACTTTCGCCGTGTGCCGCCCTGAGCGCCGCACGGTAGACACTTAAGGAGATTTCACATGCCGCGTCGTGCAGCAGCTAATCGTCGTGAGGTTCAGCCTGACGCCGTTTACAACAACCGCCTGGTGACTCAGCTCATCAACAAGGTCCTTCTTGACGGCAAGAAGGCCACCGCTGAGCGCATCGTTTACACCGCTTTCGAGATCGTTGCCGAGAAGTCCGAGGGTGGCGACGCTCTCGCTACCTTCAAGAAGGCTATGGACAACGTCAAGCCCACGCTCGAGGTTAAGCCCAAGCGTGTCGGTGGCGCTACCTATCAGGTCCCGATGGAGGTCAACTCCCGTCGTTCCACCGCTCTGGGCATTCGCTGGATCGTCAACTTCTCCCGCGCTCGCAAGGAGAAGACCATGGCCGAGCGTCTCGCCAACGAGATCCTCGACGCTTCCAACGGCCTGGGCGCTTCCGTCAAGAAGCGTGAGGACGTCTTCAAGATGGCCGAGGCCAACCGCGCGTTCTCTCACTATCGTTGGTAAGTTAAGGTAAGGAACTAACATGGCTAAGCCTAAGTACAAGCTTTCCGATACCCGTAACATCGGCATCATGGCCCACATCGATGCTGGTAAGACCACCACGACCGAGCGTATTCTTTACTACACCGGTAAGACCCACAAGATCGGTGAGGTCCATGAGGGCGCTGCCACCATGGACTGGATGGTTCAGGAGCAGGAGCGCGGCGTAACCATTACCTCCGCTGCTACCACCTGCTTCTGGAACAAGGACGGTAAGGACTACCGCATCCAGATCATCGACACCCCGGGCCACGTTGACTTCACCGCCGAGGTCGAGCGCTGCCTGCGCGTCCTCGATGGCGCTGTTGCCGTCTTCGACGCTGTTGCCGGCGTTCAGCCCCAGTCTGAGACCGTTTGGCGTCAGGCTTCCACCTTCAACGTCCCCCGCATCGCCTTCATCAACAAGTATGACCGCGTGGGCGCTGACTTCTTCAACGCTATCGAGACCATGAAGGATCGTCTCGACGCTAACGCCGTGGCCGCTCAGGTCCCGATGGGCGCCGAGGACAACTTCTGGGGCGTCATCGACCTCGTTACCATGACTGCATGGGACTTCAAGGCCGACGAGAAGGGCATGACCTACCCCGAGCCGATGGACGAGATCCCGGCTGAGTTTGCCGACATCGCTGCCACCAAGCGCGAGGAGCTCCTTGACGCTGCTGCCAGCTTTGACGACGAGCTCATGGAGAAGATCCTCATGGAGGAGGACTTCACCGTCGAGGAGCTCAAGGCTGCTCTGCGCAAGGGCGTTCTGGCCAACGAGCTCAACCTCGTCTTCGTGGGTTCCGCCTACAAGAACAAGGGCGTCCAGGAGCTGCTCGACGCTGTCGTCGACTACCTGCCCAGCCCGCTCGACGTTGAGGCCGTCACCGGTACCGATCCGGACACCGGCGAGGAGGTCCAGCGTCATCCTTCCTTCGACGAGCCCTTCTCCGGCCTGGTCTTTAAGATCATGACTGACCCGTTCGTCGGTAAGCTCACCTACGTCCGCGTTTACTCCGGCCGTGCCGAGTCCGGCTCCTACGTTGTTAACGCTTCCAACGGTCAGCGCGAGCGTCTCGGCCGCATCCTCGAGATGAACGCCGCCGAGCGTATCGACCGTGACGACGCTGCCGCTGGCGACATCGTCGCTTGCGTCGGCTTCAAGAACTCCACCACCGGCGACACCCTGTGCGCCGAGGGCAAGGAGATCGTCCTCGAGAAGATCGAGTTCGCTAAGCCCGTTATCGACGTTGCCATCGAGCCCAAGACCAAGGCCGAGCAGGACAAGATGTCCCTGGCTCTGACCAAGCTCGCCGAGGAGGACCCGACCTTCCAGGTGTCCACCAACCACGAGACCGGCCAGACCATCATCGCCGGCATGGGCGAGCTGCACCTCGAGATCATCGTCGACCGTCTGCTCCGCGAGTTCAAGGTTGACGCTAACGTTGGTAAGCCCCAGGTTGCCTACCGCGAGACCGCTGGTCACGACGTCGAGAAGGCTGAGGGCAAGTTCGTCCGTCAGTCCGGCGGTCGCGGTCAGTACGGCCACGCCGTCATCAAGCTCGAGAAGATGGAGGAGGGCTTCGGCTACGAGTTCGTCAACGCTATCGTCGGCGGCGTCGTGCCCAAGGAGTACATCCCGTCCATCGACAAGGGCATCCAGGAGGCCCTGAACACCGGTGTTATCGCCGGCTTCCCGGTCCTCGACGTCAAGGTCACCCTGTTCGACGGTTCTTACCACGAGGTCGACTCCTCCGAGGCCGCCTTCAAGATCGCCGGTTCCATGGCTATCAAGGACGCCCTCAAGAAGTCCGATCCGCAGCTGCTCGAGCCGATCATGGCTGTCGAGGTCGAGACCCCCGAGCAGTACATGGGCGACGTTATGGGCAACCTCTCCGGTCGCCGCGGCAAGATCGAGGGCATGGAGGATCGCAAGAACAGCAAGCTCATCCGTGCCAAGGTGCCGCTGGGCGAGATGTTCGGTTACGCTACCGACCTTCGCTCCCAGACCCAGGGCCGTGCATCCTACACGATGCAGTTCGACTCTTATGAGCCCGCGCCCAAGTCCATCGTGGACGAGGTCATGAGCAAGAACGCCTAAGTTCGAGCTCCCTGTTACGTAATCCGCGAGAACATCTCTCGCACTCTTTGGAGGTTTAAGTTGGCTACCCAGAAGATCCGCATTCGCCTCAAGGGCTATGATCACGAGGTCGTCGATCAGTCCGCGAAGCTCATCGTCGAGACCGCTCAGAAGACCGGTGCTCGCGTTTCCGGTCCTGTCCCCCTGCCCACCGAGCGTAACCTGTACACGGTTATCCGCTCGCCGCACGTGAACAAGGACTCCCGTGAGCAGTTCGAGATGCGCACCCACAAGCGCCTCATCGACATCCTCGACCCCACCTCGGGCACCGTTGATTCGCTCATGCGTCTCGACCTTCCCGCTGGCGTCGACATCGACATCAAGCTCTAAGCGATATCGCTCATAGCTTACAGAGCCCCGCTGCCATTACGGTAGCGGGGCTCTTTTGTTTTGCATGATGGGTTTTACCGCCTGGTAATGCTGCTGAGTAGGTGGCTGCGGCGCCCTATTCGCTCACGGGACGCAGCGATGCCTCCTCAAAATGGAAGGATCGCAAGTCGTCTTCCGTTTCGATGCACGCGCGACCAAAGGCATCAACGGTTTTAAAGATGCCGCGTGCCAGCTCGTCTCCAGCGGGTGAGCGGGCGATAACGTGCTTCCCAATCCAATTGAGGTGAGCGATATATTCGCCGTGGACGGGCGCGAGCGGTCCGGTGTTTTCTTCCATGGCGTTGAGGCGCTCTGCCCAGGCATCTACAGCGTCTATAACTGCGTGATAGACCTCATCGAGGAGCATGTCGACGGCAGGAACGTTCTCGTTAAGGTCCGAGAGACCGATTGCCGGCAAGCCGCCATCGGGCACCTCTTGGGGCGCATAGTTCACATTGACGCCAATGCCACATACGGCGAAAGGTTTGCCTTCGTTATCGCGTGCGGCCTCGACCAGAATGCCGCCGAGTTTGCGTTCACGCGCGACCAGGTCGTTGGGCCATTTGAGGCCAATATCGTTTGCAAGACCCTGTTTTTCGAGCGCCTCGAGCACCGCTAGGCCGCTGACGGCGGCAAGACCAGAGAACTTTGCAGGATTAACGCATGGGCGCAGGACAATCGAAAGCAATAAGTTGCCGACGGTTGAGTCCCACTTGTGCCCGCGCCGGCCACGTCCTGCTGTTTGAGCCCGGGCGGCAAGTCCTGTGCCGTGCGGCGCTCCCTGTTTTCCTGCTTCGAGCAGGTCATCGTTGGTCGATCCGGTTACGTCGACTATCGTTAATTTGGCATCCATTATGGCTGCCACCTCCTTAATGAATAAGTGAATAACGCAATGGTCTCGAGAGATAGACACAATGTGAAGCCTTTGTCGCATTTGGACAATTTAATGTTAACACGTCAACAACGACAAAATTGCGCTATCCTCTCTTGGTCGATGTAAACACGTCAACAACTCAAAGGAGGTTAGTGATGGGTTTCACGATTCTTGGAACAGGCTCGGCGCTTCCTAAGCGCAGTGTTTCCAATGACGAGCTGTCCGAGTTCCTCGATACCTCGGATGAGTGGATTTTTACCCGCACAGGTATCAAGAGCCGCCATGTATGCACCACCGAGTCACTTGACGACCTTGCCGTAGCGGCGAGCGAGCGGGCACTCCAGGTGTCCGGAATCGACGCGAGCCAGCTGGATTTGATCGTCTGCTCGACGACGACGGGTGACCACCTTGTTCCCGCCGAGGCGTGTGCCGTTGCTGAGCGACTGGGCGCGACGTGCCCTGCCTTCGATGTCTCGGCTGCCTGCGCCGGCTTCGTATTTGCGCTCGATGTTGCCGAGGGCTATATCGCCCGAGGACGAGCCAAGCATGTGCTTGTCGTTGCCGCCGAGCAGATGACGCGCGCGCTCGACTGGACCGACCGCGCCACCTGTGTGCTCTTTGGCGATGGGGCAGGCGCCGCGGTGATTGAGGCTGGGGGAGACAGCCCCCTTGCCGTTGAGCTTTCGACGGCGCCCGACGTCGAGACGTTGTGCGTTCCCGGTCTGGTCGGCACCTCGCCGTTTAAGGCCTCCGCAGATAGCGAGAGCGTGCTGTCCATGAATGGCCGCCGCGTGTTCAAGTTCGGCGTCAACGCGATTTGCGACACGGTCCATAAGCTTGCGAGCGATGCGGGCATTTCGGTCGAGGACATCGACCATTTTGTATTCCATCAGGCTAACGAACGAATCCTGAGTCAGGCGGTCAAGCGCCTCGGTGTGCCAGACAAGCGCGTGGTTCGAACGCTGCGCGAGACCGGCAACATTTCGAGCGCCTGCATTCCTCTTGCGCTTGACCGACTGGCACGCACCGACGCACTGAATGCGGGCGACACCATCGCCTTGGTTGGATTTGGCGCCGGTCTGGATATAGGTGGCTATCTGCTTCGTTGGAAGTAGTCGCACATAGGAAATAAAAACGCCCTAGGGCACAACCAAAGGAGAACTACCATGGCAGATCAGAAGACCTTCGAGCGCGTTTGCGACGTTATCCGCGAGACCGCTGGCCTTGACGACGTCGAGATGAAGCCCGAGTCCACGCTCGAGGAGATTGGCCTCGACAGCCTGGGCACCGTCGAGATTCTCGTCGCCGTCGAGGACGAGTTTGGCATCCAGCTCGATACCGAGGAGAACCCCAAGACGGTCGGCGAGTTCGCCGATACGGTCGAGGCGGCATTGGAGAAGTAGAGATGCTCAAGACTCCTCTCTGCGATCTGCTCGGCATCGAAAAGCCTGTATTCCAGGGTGGCATGGCCTGGATTGCCGACGCCTCGCTGGCATCTGCCGTGTCCGAGGCGGGCGGCCTAGGCATCATCGCGGCTATGAATGCCGACGCCAACTGGCTTCGCGACCAGATTCACGAGCTGCGCGCCAAGACGGATAAGCCCTTTGGCGTCAACGTCATGCTCATGAGCCCGTTTGCCGACGAGGTCGCGCAGGTCGTGATTGACGAGCGAGTGCCGGTCGTCGTGACGGGCGCCGGCAATCCCGCCAAGTACATGAAGGCGTGGAACGAGGCGGGCATCAAGGTCATCCCGGTCGTTGCCTCGGTGGCGCTGGCACGCCTCGTGGCGCGTCGTGGAGCCACTGCCGTGGTTGCCGAGGGTACCGAATCAGGCGGCCATATTGGCGAGACCTCGACGATGGCACTGGTGCCGCAGGTTGTCGATGCGGTCGATATTCCCGTGGTTGCGGCTGGCGGTATCGCTGATGGCCGCGGCGTGGCGGCCGCCTTTATGCTGGGCGCCGCCGGCGTGCAAGTGGGTACGCGCTTTCTGATCGCAGATGAGTGCACCGTATCGGAGCAGTACAAGGAGATGGTCCTGAAGGCCAACGACACCTCGACGCGTGCGACCGGCCGCTCGACGGGACACCCGGTGCGTGCCCTCAAGAGCCCCTTCACTAACGCCTACGCCAAGAGCGAGGCGGCGGGCGTAAGCGTCGAGGAGCTCGGGGCCATGGGCACGGGCGCCCTTCGCAAGGCCGCCAAGGACGGCAATTACGAAGAGGGCTCGTTTTTGTGTGGACAGATTGCCGGCATGGTCAACGAGCGCCAAAGTGCACGTGAAATCGTTGACGACCTAGTCGATGGCGCCGAGCACGTCCTGAAGGGTGCGTGCGCATGGGTGGCGTAGCGTTTCTGTTTGCCGGCCAGGGCGCCCAGCACCCCGCGATGGGCGTCGACCTGATCGAGGCATCGCCGGCGGCCGCAGAGGTGTTCGCCATTGTCGACGAGGTGCGCCCGGGGACCAGTGAGCAGTGCCGAAGCGCCTCCAAGGAGGAACTCTCGCAGACCGAGAACACGCAGCCGTGCGTGTTCGTTCACGATCTGGCAGCGGCTGCCGCCCTGCGTGAGCGCGGCGTGGTACCTGCCGCCTGTGCGGGTTTTTCGCTTGGCGAGGTCGCCGCGCTCACCTTTGCGGGGGCGTTCGATACGCGAGCGGGCTTTGAGCTCGTGTGCGAGCGCGCGGCGCTGATGGCCGCGGCTGCCGAGCGCCATCCGGGCGGCATGCGCGCCGTCATCAAGCTCGATGCGGCGCAAGTCGAGAACCTGGCAAAACAGGCCGGCGAGGACTGCTGGCCGGTCAACTACAACAGTCCGCAGCAGACGGTTGTTGCCGGAGCGCCCGAGGCGCTGCAGGAGCTCGACGTCCTAGTAAAAGAGGCTGGCGGCCGCGCTATGAAAGTCGCGGTGTCGGGCGCATTTCATAGCCCCTATATGGCCGAGGCGACTGAGGGGCTGGCGACGTATATCCAAGCCGGCCACGTGCCGTCACCGCTGCTGATTCCGGTCATGGCAAACATGACGGCGGCGCCCTATCCGGCGGACCCGCGAGCGGCATCGGATGTCTTGGCCAATCAGGTGAGTCATGCCGTTCGTTGGGTCGACACGCTGCATACTCTGCAGAATCAGGGCATCGACACGTTTATTGAGGTCGGCCCTGGCAAAACGCTGTCGGGCCTGGTCAAGCGTACGCTGAGCGACGTTCGCGTGTATTCGTGCGAAACGGCCGAGCAGGTCGCAGCTATTGCCGACGAGCTCGCATAGTCCACAGGGCTGTAACCCGAAAGGAATGACATGGGCAACTTGAACAACGGCGCGCTCGAGCGCAACGACTCACGTCGCGTGGCACTGGTCACGGGCGGCTCGCGGGGTATCGGCCGCGCCTGCGCTGTCGGTCTGGCGGAGGACGGCTTTGATATCGCCGTCGTCTATGCCGGCAGCGTCGATGCGGCGCGCAAGACGTGCGAAGCCTGTGAGGCGGTTGGCGCCACGGCACGCGCATATCAATGCGACGTGGCCGATCCCGCTGCCGTCAACGCGTGCGTGGAAGCGGTCCTCAACGACTTTGGTTCCATTTGGGCGCTCGTCAACAACGCCGGCATCACCCGCGATGGCCTGCTCATGCGCATGGGCGATGACGCATTCGATCGCGTGCTCGATGTCAATCTCAAGGGAACATTCAATATGACGCGCGCGCTCACCAAGACCTTTATGCGCCAGCGCGGCGGTTGCGTCGTCAACATGAGCTCGGTCGTGGGCCTGATGGGCAATGCCGGGCAAGCCAACTACGCTGCTTCCAAGGCGGGCGTGATAGGGCTTACCAAGGCGGTGGCGCGCGAGCTTGCGCCTCGTGGCGTACGAGCGAACGCGGTCGCTCCCGGGTTTGTCGAGACAGATATGACGGCAAAGCTCTCGGAGAAGGTGCGTACGGCAACCGAGGAACAGATTCCCCTTAAGCGCATGGCACGTCCCGAGGAAGTGGCCGGCGTGGTGCGCTTTTTAGCGAGCGATGCGGCTGCTTACATTACGGGCGAGGTCGTGCGCGTCGACGGCGGAATGGCGATGTAGAAACCAGGGCCGAAGAACGGCTTGGATGAGGAGACCATGATGGAACAGAGAGTTGCAATCACCGGCATCGGTGCCGTATCGCCGCTCGGCAACACCGCGCTTGCCACCTGGGCGGCCATGTGCGCCGGGACCTGTGGCATCGGCCCGATCACGCACTTTGATACCGATGCGTTTACCGTCAAGGTGGCGGCCGAAGTCAAGGGCTTTGACGGCAACGAGTACTTTGGCAAGCGCGACGCCAAGCATCTCGACCCCTGCGTTCAGTTTGCGCTGGTGGCTTCGGACGAGGCAATGCACGATGCGGGCTTTGATGCCGAAGGCGCCATCGATCGCGAGCGCCTGGGCGTTTACGTGGGGTCGGGCGTGGGCGGCATGCAGACGCTCGTCGACAACGTCCATACGATTGCCGACCGTGGGCCCCGCCGCGCATCGCCTTACATGATCGCGATGATGATCCCCAACATGGCATCGGGCAATATCGCAATCCGTCACAAGGCAAAGGGACCGACCCTGCCAGTCGTGACTGCGTGCGCGACCTCGGCCCATGCGGTGGGCGAGGCGTTCCGTGCTATTAAGCACGGCTATGCCGACGCGATCCTCGCGGGCGGTGCCGAGGCGGCCATTATCCCCGATGCTGTTGCAGGCTTTACGTCCTGCCGCGCATTGACCACCAACCCCGATCCCGCGACGGCCTGCCGCCCGTTCGACGCAGACCGCGATGGCTTTGTGATGGGTGAGGGCGCCTGCGTGCTGGTACTCGAGAGCATGGAGCATGCGCAGGCGCGCGGTGCGCACATTTATGCCGAGGTCGTGGGCTACGGCAACACCGATGATGCCTATCACATTACGAGTCCCGACCCCGATGCCGCCGGCATTGCCCGTGCGATATCGCTGGCGGTAGCCGAGGGCGACGTCAAGCCTTCCGAGGGTCTCTACATCAACGCCCACGGCACCTCGACCAAGCTCAACGATTCGTCCGAGACGACAGGCATTAAGCGGGCGCTCGGCGAGGACGCGGCACGCGCCGCACACGTCTCGTCGACCAAGTCGATGACCGGGCACATGATCGGTGCCACGGGTGCCATCGAGGTCATGGCCTGTGCCATGGCGCTCGAGCAGGGCGTGGTGCCCCCGACCATTAACTACCACACGCCCGATCCCGCCTGCGATCTTGATTACACGCCTAATCGAGCGGTTCGCGCCGACCTTACCTGGGCGCTTTCGACCAACCTGGGCTTTGGCGGGCACAACGCCGCCATCGCGCTGCGTAGATATACGAGGAGCTAGAGCATGGATTCCAAAAGACTTGCCGAGATAGCCGATGTGATGGAGGACCGCGGCCTTACGCGCGTACGTGTTGAGGAGCCCGATGGCACCGCGGTCGAACTCGAGCGCGCGAGTGTGGCGCAGCCGGTTGCCGTGCCCATGCCTATGCCGAGCGCCATGGCCGCTCAAGTTGCAGCTCCCACAGTCGCGCCTGCCGCACCGGAACCCGCCACGCAGACACCTGCCGCCGCGCCGGAGCCCAAGGGCACCGAGGTGACTGCTCCCATGGTGGGCGTCTTCTATGCTGCCCCTGCGCCGGGCGACGAGCCATTTGTGCGCGTGGGCTCCAAGGTCAAGGCCGGCGAGACCCTCTGCATCATCGAGGCCATGAAGGTTCTCAACGAGGTGACGGCCGAGGCAGACGGTGAGGTGCTCGAGATCTGCGTGGCCGACGGCGACCTCGTGGAGTTTGGCAGCTGCCTCATGAGGATCGGATAGGTGATATCCATGAACAAAGAAGAGCTCAAGAAGCTGTTACCGCATCGCGAGCCGATGCTTTTGCTCGACGAAGCCGAGCTGGTGGGCGACGAGGCCCACGGCAAGATCACGATTACAGGCGACGAGTACTTTTTGCAGGGACATTTTCCGGGAAACCCGGTCGTTCCCGGCGTGATTCAGTGCGAGATGCTCGCCCAGAACTGCTGCGTGCTGCTGATGGGCGATGAGGAGGCGCGCGGCGCGACGCCGTTCTACACGAGTCTGGACAAGGTGCGCTTTAAGCGTCCGGTGCGCCCGGGCGACACGGTGGATCTAGTGTGCTCCATCACGCGTGCGCGCGGGCCGTTCCGCTTTGCGACGGGTACTGCGAGCGTCAACGGTGAGGTTTGCTGCCGCGCCGATATGTCTTTTGCACTCATGCACGAAAGTTAAGGAAGGCTTCATGTTCGACAAAGTGCTCATCGCCAACCGCGGCGAAGTCGCGGTCCGTGTTATCCGCGCGTGCCGCGATATGGGCATCAAGACCGTCGCCGTATATTCCACGGCCGATGCGGACGCGCTACACGTGCAGCTTGCCGACGAGGCGTATTGCATCGGCGGCCCGCGTCTTGCCGAGAGCTACCTCAACGACGATGCTGTGCTCACCTGTGCCGTGAAGTCGGGGGCAAAGGCGATCCATCCTGGCTACGGTTTCTTTTCCGAGAAGGCGAGCTTCGTGCGCGACTGCGACAAGTACGGTCTGGCGTTTGTTGGTCCCTCGGCCGAGGTCATCGACAGCATGGGCGACAAGGATGCCGCACGTAGAACGGCTGCCGCGGCGGGCGTGCCCATCGTGCCGGGCTGCGATTTGCTCAAAAGCCCCGAGGAGGCGACGGCCGAGGCCGAGCGCATTGGCTGCCCCGTGCTTATTAAGGCGCGTGCAGGTGGTGGCGGTCGCGGCATTCGCAAGGTCGAGCGCGTGGAAGATGCGGCAAAGGCGTTCATCGAGGCGCGTGCCGAGGGCGAGGCCGTTTTTGGCGACGGCGAGTGCTACATGGAGAAGTTCGTCGCGCCGGCGCACCACGTTGAGGTGCAGATTATGGCCGATAAGCAGGGCCATGTGTTTTCGCTCGGCGAGCGCGAGTGCTCGGTGCAGCGCCGCAACCAAAAGCTGATCGAGGAGAGCCCCGCGCCGTGCCTCGACGGACGCGATGATATTCGCGCGCGCATGCACAAGGCCGCGCGCGACCTGGCTCGTGCCGTTGGCTATGAGGGCGCTGGCACCATCGAGTTTTTGTACTCAGATGACGGTAATTTCTACTTTATGGAAATGAACACGCGCTTGCAGGTTGAGCATCCGGTTACGGAGTTTGTGACCGATACCGACCTGGTTAAGTGGCAGCTGCGCGTGGCTGCCGGCCAGCCTCTGCCCTTTGAGCAGGAGGACATGCCAGTCCGCAATCATGCCATGGAGTGCCGCATCAATGCCGAAACGCCGGACTTCCTGCCGTCATGCGGAACGGTCACCGCGTTGCGTGTACCGGGTGGTCCGCGTGTGCGCTGGGATTCGGCCATGTTTACCGGTGCAAAAGTTCCGCCGTACTACGACTCCATGCTCGGCAAGCTCATCGTGTGTGCGCCCACGCGCGACGGTGCCATTCGTAAGATGCGCTCGGCCCTGGGCGAGCTCGTGATTGAGGGCGTGAGCGAAAACAGCGAGCTTCAGCTCGACGTGCTGGCAAACGACGAGTTCTTGTCGGGCATGTATCACACCGATCTGATGGGGCATCTCTATGCTGATGAATAGAAAAGCGAAGACGGTCAACGTCCTTGAGGGGCCGATAACCGAGTCGTGCGCCGAGTTCCCCGCGCGCCACGCGTTTATCAAGTGCCCGGAGTGCCGCCGTGTGATCGATGAGGCACGCCTGCACGACAACCTCGAGGTGTGCCCCCGTTGCGGCAAGCATTTTCGCGTGAGCGGTCGCGCGCGCATGCTCATGACAGTCGACGAGGGCACGTTTGAGGAATGGGATGCCAATCTGGCGTCGGAGGACTTCCTTTCGTTTCCCGGTTATGCCGACAAGCTTAAGAGCGCGGGCGAACGTTCGGGCGAGCGCGATGCCGTTATGTGCGGCAGGGGCAAAATCTGCGGCTGCGATACCGCGCTCTTCTTAATGGATGCCAACTTTATGATGGGCTCGATGGGTTCCGTGGTGGGCGAAAAGATCTGTCGCGTCTTTGAGCGCGCGACCGAGCTGGGATTGCCAGTCGTCGGCTTTACCGTTTCGGGCGGCGCCCGCATGCAGGAGGGCGTGACCTCGCTCATGCAGATGGCCAAGATTTCTGCGGCGGTTAGGCGCCACAGCGAGGCGGGCGGCCTGTATATCACGGTGCTCACCGATCCCACGACCGGAGGTGTAACCGCGAGCTTTGCCATGGAGGGCGACATTATCCTGGCCGAGCCCGATGCCCTGACGGCATTTGCCGGCCCGCGCGTGATCGAGCAGAACATGCACAAGCGTCTGCCCAAGGGATTCCAGCGTTCCGAGTTTTTGCTGGAGCACGGCTTTTGCGATGCCGTTGTTCCGCGTGGTGAGATTGCGCTCACGGTAGGCGAGCTGCTGGCGCTGCACGAAGGGCACGCGCCCGGCCTGGGGGCACCGCATGAGATCGTGCATACGGGTCGTCGCGACAAAAAGCTGGGACACTTGTTTAAGCGCTCGGCCGCACCAAAAAGCGCGCTCGAAATCGTCAAACAGACTCGCTCGGCGAACCGCGCCACGGCAGGCGAGATGATCTCGTTGGGTCTCGACGGATTCGTAGAGCTGCACGGTGACCGCTACTTTGGCGACGATGCTGCCGTGGTGGGCGGCATCGGCTGGAAAGACGGGCGACCCGTGACGGTTATCGCCATCGAGCGCGGTACCACGACCAAAGAGCGCATGCGTCGCAACTTTGGCATGGCGCATCCCGAGGGCTACCGCAAGGCACGTCGCCTGATGCACCAAGCCGAGAAATTTGGTCGGCCGGTTCTGTGCCTGGTTGATACTTCGGGCGCGTTTTGCGGCATCGGTGCCGAGGAGCGCGGCCAGGGCGAGGCGATTGCCCAGAATCTCATGGAGATGAGCGGCCTTAAGACGCCGATTGTCTCGGTGGTGACAGGCGAGGGCGGCTCTGGTGGCGCGCTGGCGCTGTCCGTGGCCGACCGCATCCTGATGCTCTCGAGCTCGGCCTATTCGGTCGTGAGCCCCGAGGCCTGTGCGTCGATCCTGTGGAAGGATACCGAGCGCGCGAATGAGGCCGCTGAGGCGCTTAAGCTCACGGCCCCCGATCTGTTGGCGCTCGGCATCATCGACGGCATTGTTGACGATAGGGGCCTGTCGCATGAGGAGATCGCCGGTGTCGTCATGTCCTCGGCATTTGATGCCTTCGATACGCTTGGGCAGCTCGACGACGCGACCCTCACAAACCTCCGCTACGAAAAGTACCGCGCAATCGGTCAGTACCGCACGATGTGACAAAGGGACAGCCCGCATGTCACATTGGGAAAGGCGTTCCATGTCACAAGTTTCTAACACCTCGTTTACAACGACGGTTTCATCAAACGCCATGGCCGTGGTGGACTATCTGTCCAAAAGCATGATGTCGGCGCTGCCGTTTATTGTTTGCGCGGCGTTGTTCCGCACCGCCGCCGTCATTATGGGCGAAGGCATGCTGGGCCTGTGGTCTGCCGATTCCGAAATCTATCGCCTGTTCTACAGTTGGCTCTATAACGCCGGCTACTACTTTTTGCCCATTTATCTTGGTTGGGCGGCCGCCCGCCAGCTCGGTTGCTCGGAGCAGCTGGGCATGATGCTGGGCGGCGTATTGATTGCGCCCGATCTGCTTAAGCTCGTCGATGCCGCATCGACGACGGGGGCAGCGATGACTTTCGTGTATGGTCTGCTTCCCGCGCCGGTCAACGATTACACAACGACTGTTATTCCGGTTCTCATCTCGGTACCCGTGCTATGGCGAGTGGAGTGTTTCTTCCAGCGCGTTATCCCTAAGGCCGTGGCGTTTTCGTTTGTTCCGTTTGCAACCATGCTCGTCATGGTTCCGGCCTCGCTGTGTATTACGGCGCCGGCGGGCAGCTATCTGGGCATGCTGTTGGGACAGCTTATGTTTATGCTTGGCAATTCCGGTGGCATCGTGTCGCTGCTCACGCTTATGGGACTTGCCGCGGGCTGGGAGTTTCTTAAGATCGCGGGTGTCAGCAACGTTGTCCTATCGCTCGCCTATGCGCAGTTTATGAGTGTGGGAACGGATTCGTGCATTCTGATCGCTGCGACGATGGCGACGTTCGCCGTTTGGGGCATGCCCTTTGGCGCGTCGCTCCGCGTTGTGGATAAGGACGAGAAGGCGCTCATGCTGGGCTATTCGATCTCGGGCGTGCTTGGCGGCGTAAGCGAGCCGGCGCTGTACGGCTGCGGCTTTAAATATGGCAGGTGTCTGACATGCATGGCCATTGGCGGCGCCGTCGGAGGCCTTGTTGCGGCCGTGGGCCACGTTACGGCCTATACCATCGGCATGACGAATGTCCTTATGGTCATTGGCTTTGCCACGGGCGGCATTTCGAACCTGCTGTGGTGCTGCGCTGCCGGTGGCACGGCATTTGCGGTGTCTGCGGCGCTGAGCTACTGCTTTGGCGTGGTGCCGGCGAAGGGGCAGGTGACGGGGGACGGAGCCGATTTGCCCGAAACCTCGAAGAGCGTGGCCGAGGCAAGCGCATAAACCTGTGCGACAAAGGGACGGTCCCGCATGTCGCATTCCAAGGCCGTGGCCCGTGTGGGTTGCGGCCTTTTTGTATCTGGGGGACAAAGTGGCTACACTACAATCCGTTTGAGCAATAGATATATAGGTAGTACCGTGGGGGCGGATGCAGATGGTCGAGTGGATTGTTCGTCGTGCGCAGGGCGACCGTGCACGCGTGGGAACGTTGACGGGCATGGTGTGTATTCTCGCCAATGTGGCACTATGCGCTGCGAAGGGTGCAATTGGCGTGCTGTCGGGATCGGTTTCAATCGTGGCGGACGCTATGAACAACCTGTCTGATGCCAGCTCGAACATCGTGAGCGTGCTTGGCTTTAAGCTGGCGGGCAAGCCGGCAGACCCCGAGCATCCTTACGGCCATGGCCGCTACGAGTATCTCTCGGGTCTGGTCGTGGCGGCGCTCGTGCTGCTGATCGGCCTTGAGCTTATCAAGTCCTCGGTTGAGCGCGTCATCCACCCCGAACCTGTCGAGTTCTCGCTTGCCCTGGTGGCAGTCCTTGCGCTTTCGATGGTCGTAAAGCTTTGGATGGCGGCCCTCAACCAAAAACTCGGCGATCGCATTGAGTCCGAGACGCTGCATGCGACCGCGCAGGATTCCAAGAACGATGTTCTAGCCACGGGCGCCGTGTTGGCGTGCGCGATTGTTTCGCAGGTGACGCATATCAATCTAGATGCATGGGTCGGCCTTGCCGTTGGCGCCTATATCGGCTGGAGCGGTTTTGAGCTCATCCAGGATACGGTGAGCCCGCTTTTGGGCCAGGCGCCCGATCCCAAGCTGGTCAAGCACATTCGAGACAAAATCATGAGCTACCCCGGCGTTTTGGGCGTCCACGACCTTATGGTTCACGATTACGGTCCGGGCAGGAAGTTTGCAAGTGCGCACGCCGAGATGGCGGCCGAGACCAGCCCGCTGGAAAGTCACGACACACTCGATAACATCGAGCAGTCGTTTAGGGTCGAAGACGGCATGATCGTCACGCTTCACTACGATCCCATCGTGACCGATGACCCCAAGGTGGCGAGCATGCGTTTACGCATTAACGCCATGGCTCAACAGATCGATAGCCGCCTCTCGATTCATGACCTACGCTGTGTGCCGGGTCCTACGCACACCAACGTGATCTTTGACTGCGTGCGTCCCTCGGATTTGCAGATGAGCGCCGAGGACCTAAAGCGTACGTTGGCAAAAAAGGTGGAATTCGAATATTCCAAGTCGATTGCCAAGATCACGATCGACGAAGACTACGTAGGCCATACCCACGAGTAAGGCTGCGCCGGCAAAGCAGGTTATGCAGAAGGGGAGAGCATGAAGAAGCTGTATCTACTCCGCCACGGCCAGACGGAATTCAACGTCAAAAAGCTCGTCCAGGGTCGCTGCGATTCACCGCTCACCAATTTGGGTCGTCAACAGGCACAGACAGCCGCCGCATGGCTCAAGGTCCATGGCGTCGTCCCCGACAAAGTGGTCTCTTCGCCCTTAGGCCGAGCCATGGACACGGCAAGTCTCGTCGCAACCGAGCTTCTCGGCGCAGACGCTGACGTTGAGCCCTGCGAAGGCATCATCGAGCGCTGCTACGGAACCTTCGAGGAAGGCCCTCACGACGCATTACCTACCGACGTCTGGGATCCGGGCGAGGACTTGGTCCCCTTTGGAGGAGAGGGAAGCAAAACGTTGCAAGAACGCATGGTAGCTGCTCTCACCAATCTCATAAGCGCCGAGGGCATCGAAACCCTACTAGCAGTAAGCCACGGCAGCGCCAGCCGCCAATTCATCAAGGCTGCAGCCCCAGAGGGCTTCGAGCTCCCAGCAAAACTCCCCAACTGCGCCATCATGATCTTCGATTTTGACGAGGAAAAGCCGCAAGCAGAAGGCGAGCCAATGCAGTGTAAGTTCACCCTTCAACAAATAGTGGACCCCCAACAAAGTAATTAGCTGAGCGAGCAGAGTTAAGCAGACATCAACGTGTCGTCTCCCGAGCTTGGCAGAGGGGCGGCGAAATATATTAAGTTTGTCGCGAGTTCCGCACGCAAAGGAAAGCACTTAATGTGCTTTCCGTC
>NZ_QSRV01000030.1:0-17762 GCF_003437235.1 Collinsella sp. TF07-1 | reverse complement strand
CTCGTTAATCCAATCCATCTCTCCCTCCTTTCCTTGCATACCGAATTGATAATGTTATTCTAATTCGATATGTATCATATTTCAATATAAGCTTATTTATATATTACACAAGGTAAGCACCCCCCTGCATCCAGCACAGGAAATGACTCTCTCGTTCCCCAGTGACGCGGCGAGAAATACAGGCCACTGCAGGACGTTGAATGAACAGCCCGTGAAAACCGTTGTTTTCACGGGCTGCACCTGCTCAATACTTTTTTATTCTCCAGCCTCAGTCGTCTCTAAGATCGACCACGTAAACATGATCTGACTCCAGGACCGGGTCATCACCCGTCGCGGTCGCCCTGCTCAGCGCGTTGCGGGCGCGCCGCGTCGCCAGTTCCTCAAGTTCTCTTTCGTTGACGCGCTTAATAAGATCGCCAGGCTGGCAATCAAGCTCTACGCAAATATCCAGCAATGTCTTTAACCTAATTGCCTTCACCTTGCCATTTCGTATTTTTGAGATACTTGCCGGTGTGTGCCCGGTCGCCCGAATGATATCCGTACTCGTCTTTCCGCGTCGAAGCAATAAGCTTTCAAGCTCAATAATCAGATAGTCCATGCCGCCCCTCACACCAAATCCTCGGTCTGGTCTTGAAGCAGAGCTCCGTAGCGCCATATCGCAGAAATCGAGAAGCAGCAAACGGCCCCCAGCACAGCACCAATATCTATGGGCAGGGCCAGGTTTTCAAACATCGAATAGGCGTTCCCCAGCAAGTCGAAGGGGCCAATCACTATCGAAAGAAACCCCGGAGAAAACAAGAGGTCACCTATTGCCGCTGCAACAAACAGCCACCCGATAATCGAGATTCTTCGAGCATGCGAAAGGGTAAAGGGCGATTCGCCATGAGCCATGTCCATGCTGATTCCCCGCAGGGTCCATGTGGCCCCTCCGGAAATCAGAAGATACATCAAAGGAACCACTACGGAAACCGTCTTTGATGGATCATATAGGTTTCCTTGAGCAGCCATAAGCCCAATGGAAATAACCACCACCACCGAACAGCAACACACCGCTATAAACAGCGCCGTAAACAGAATCCCAAGCCTTCTTCCGAGAGTCATCATCTTCTGGATGGACTTATCGATCTTCTGGGCGCTATTCACCACAGCTCCTCCTAAAGCAATCAGAGGTCTTCTTACTTACTGTTTTTCCTACATTGTAACGAACTCGATAAGAAGAGGGTCGCTTCACGCCGCGCAATCCCGAACTCCAAGCGTTTCTCATCAGCATTGCCCATCTTTCGAGTCGAAATTCAAATCCAGTTTCTTATCGCATGCTGAAATCAACCCGAACTGGATGTGACTGGAAAACAGCGCGCTGCGTCGGTCGCGCTTTCCCGAGCGACTCTGGCACAACAGACGATATGAGTTGAACATTGGGGCCTCTCCCCTTGCAGCTCTCTCGTGGGTCGGGCGACAATGGTCGTACCATCAACCGCGGCCGCGCGCTGCGGGCCCTCGGCCTCGGCTGCGTCGTCGGGGCGGTCCCGAAGATGCACCGGCCCGCGGCCGACCGCGGCCGCAAGAACGACCGCCGCGACGCCGAGTGGCTGGCACGCATGCTGGCGCGCCGCAACGTCGTCGAGGTGTGGGTCCCCGACGAGCGCCCTCGAGGACGCGCGCGACGACCTGCAACACGCCAAGCAGCGGATGTCGAAGTTCCTGCTGCGCCACGGCCTCGTCTTCGACGAGACGACGCCGGCCGGCAGGCGCAGGGGCGCCTGGACGGGGGCCTACTGGGACTGGACGGAGTCCCTCTCCTTCGACGAGCCCGACGACGCCGCGGCCTACGAGCACTACATGGACGGAAATGACCTGGTAGAGAACCCTCGCACCGTCTACGTCGCAGGGGACGTAGACGAACTCGTCGAGCACGAGCAGCCTCGCGGGCGACACGTCGTTCAACAGTTTCGACAGCGTTCCCTTGCGCTTCGCGTTGCCGAGCTCGAGAACCAGCTGCGCGGTCTGCCAGAACCTGACCGACATGTCCGCGGCGACCGCGCGCATCGTGAGGGCGACTGCCATGCGCGTCTTGCCGCGCCTGGACTTACCGAAGAAGACGAGGTCTTCGCGCGATTGTTTGTGTCAACGGCCAACTGAATGTGAACCCTTCTTGCATTGTTGCAACCTGGCTGGCAGCCGGTCTTTAATGACGACGACCATTGTCGCCCGACCCACAAAAGAGCCGCAAGGGGAGGAGCTCCCAATGTTCAACTCATATCGTCTATGGCGCACTACCATTCACCGAAAGTCGGCAACTTTTTCATTCTCTCTATACATGTTTAAACAACATGTTCTACAATAGGGACAATAGCAATGGAAACTCGGGACGAGCCGTCTATCCATCTACGGCGCAGCCCCTTATTCAAAAGGACGGTGAGTGCATCCATGGAGCGTGCAAGCGGCGTTCTGATGCCCGTTTCGTCATTGCCCGGACCTTACGGTATCGGCGGCTTTGGCTGGAACGCCTATGACTTTGTCGATTTCCTCGCCTCGTGCAAACAACATTACTGGCAGATTCTCCCCCTTACGACAACGAGCTATGGCGACTCGCCCTATCAGTCGTTCTCGGCCCGTGCGGGCAACCCCAATTTCATCGACTTTGCCGAGCTTATCGAGGCCGGCTATCTGGAGCAGTGCGATATCGACGGCGTGTACCTGGGCTCCGACCCCAGCAATGTCGACTATGGTGCCATCTTTGGTGGCCGTCGTCAGATTCTCGACCGCGCCGCCGAGCGCTTTGCCGCCGACAAGCCGGCCGACTTCGACGACTTTGTCCAAGCAAACGAAGACTGGCTCATCCCCTACTGCGAGTTCATGACCGTCAAGGAGGAGTGCGGTCTCAAGGCCTTTTGGGAGTGGCCCGCAGAGCTCCGTACCCGCGGCGAGGCTTCTGCCAAGGTCTGCGCCGCCCATCCCGCGCGCATGCTCTACCACCAGATGACGCAGTACTTCTTCAATCGTCAGTGGAGCCGCCTCAAGGCCTATGCCAACGAGCGCGATATCCTCATCATCGGCGACCTGCCCATCTATGTCTCGCGTGACTCCGTCGAGATGTGGGCGACACCTGAGCTCTTTAAGATCG
The DNA here is from genome assembly GCF_003437235.1 of Collinsella sp. TF07-1. Lineage (NCBI taxonomy): Bacteria > Bacillati > Actinomycetota > Coriobacteriia > Coriobacteriales > Coriobacteriaceae > Collinsella > Collinsella sp. TF07-1. The sequence goes on along the minus strand of NZ_QSRV01000030.1, from coordinate 14,638 downwards.
ACGCCGCCGGCAATCCCGTGAGCGTCGCCGGCACGCCGCCCGACCAGTTCTCGGCCACCGGCCAGTACTGGGGCAACCCCATCTACGACTGGGACGCCATGGAGGCCGACGGCTTCTCCTGGTGGGAGGGCCGCATTCGCGCCGCCCTCGACATGTACGACGTCATCCGCCTGGATCACTTCCGCGGCTTCGAGGCCTATTGGGAGGTGCCGTTCTCCTCGCCTGATTCGTCCTACGGTTCGTGGACGCAGGGTCCCGGCCTCAAGCTCTTCAAGACACTCGAGGAAAAGCTCGGCACGCTGCCCATCATCGCCGAGGATCTGGGCTTCCTCACCCCCGGCGTCATCGATATGCGCGACAACTCGGGCTTCCCCGGCATGAAGATCCTGCAGTTTGCCTTTGAGGGCACCAACTCGTACTACCTGCCGCACAACTACATTGCCAACACCGTCGCCTACGTGGGCACTCACGACAACGAGACGGCACGCGGCTGGTTTGAAGGAACGGCTACCCCGCGTCAGCGCGAGCAGACAGCCCTGTACACCCATCAGCAGGCCGGCGAACCCATCGCCGACGCGCTCAACCGAACCATCGCAGCCAGCGTGAGCGACACGTGCGTCTACACCATGCAGGACCTGCTCAACTTGGGCAACGAGGCGCGCATCAACACCCCTGCCACGCTGGGCGGCAACTGGACCTGGCGCATGCTCGACGGCGCCATCACCCGCGAGCTCGAGCACAAACTCACCGACTGGACCGAGACCTACTTCCGCATCCCGTCGGAAGCCGAAATCGAGCTTCCTCAATAGGAGCTACCGCGCCCGACCCCTCCCCACCGTGCGGACGCGCTTGCTTACCCGCGCGAGGCCACCCCAATCCCCTCGCGCGGGATTCTTATGAATTGCAGACATGTAATCAACCCATTACAGGAGGAAACATGCCCCAAATTAACCTCATGGAACTCGCCGAGCAGTCTTTTGGCACCTCGCTCGAGCAGCTCGACGACCGTCGCATTTACAAGCTGCTGGTCAAACTCGTGCAGGAGCGCTCCGCCGCCTGCCCGCTCAACAACGGCAAGAAAAAGCTCTATTACATTTCCGCCGAATTTTTGATCGGCAAGCTGCTCATCAACAACATGATCGACCTCGGCATCTACGATGAGGTTAAGGACCAGCTCACCGCCGCAGGCCACGACCTCAACAAGATCGAGGAGTTCGAGGTCGAGCCGTCGCTCGGCAACGGCGGCCTGGGCCGCCTGGCCGCATGCTTCCTGGATTCCATCGCCACGCTGGGCTTGACCGGCGATGGCGTGGGCCTCAACTATCACTACGGCCTGTTCCGTCAGCGCTTTGTCGACAACCAGCAGAAGGCCGTCCCCGACGAGTGGCTCGGTGAGCAGGACATCCTAGTCGACGACGGCCGCTCCTACACCGTCGAGTTCGGCGATTTTGCCGTTACCTCCAAGCTCGTCAACATCGACGTGCCCGGTTACGGCCAGCCCACCAAGAACCGTCTGCGCCTGTTCGACCTGGCGAGCGTCGACGACGGCCTGGTCCCCGGCAGCTCCATCGACTTCGACAAGACCGAGATCGCCAAGAACCTCACCTTGTTCCTCTACCCCGACGATTCCGACGAGCAGGGCCGCCTGCTTCGCATCTATCAGGAGTACTTCATGGTGAGCAACGCCGCCCAGCTCCTGATCGACGAGGCCGTCGAGCGCGGCAGCAACCTGCACGATCTGGCCGACTACGCCGTGGTCCAAATTAACGACACGCACCCCACCATGGTCATCCCCGAGCTCATTCGCTTGCTCACCACCGAGCATGGCATCGAGTTTGACGAGGCCGTGACCATCGTACGCTCCATGGTCGCCTACACTAACCACACGATCCTTGCCGAGGCGCTCGAGAAGTGGCCGCTCGCCAGCCTGCAGAAGGTCTCCCCTGCCATCGCCGACATTATCGTCAAGCTCGATGAGATCGCGAAAGCCGAGCACGATGACCCGCGCGTCGCCATCATCGACGAGCACGACACCGTCCACATGGCCCACATGGACATCCACTTTGGCTTCTCCATCAACGGCGTAGCCGCCCTCCACACCAAGATCCTGGAGGACACCGAGCTTCATCCGTTCTACGAGATCTATCCCGAGAAGTTCTCCAACAAGACCAACGGCATCACCTTCCGCCGCTGGATCCATGGAGCCAACCCCGCGCTCGCCAGCCTGCTCGACGATGTAATCGGCACCGACTGGCGCAGCACCGGCGATCTGAACAAACTCGCCAAGTTCGCCGACGACAAGGACGTTCTTGAGCGCCTGGCCGCCACCAAGGTCGAGGCCAAGGCCATCATGCGCCAGTTCATGGCGCTCGAGCAGGGCGTGACCATTCCCTCCAACGCCATCATCGACGTCCAGGTCAAGCGCATCCACGAGTACAAGCGTCAGCAGATGCTCGCGCTCTACATCATCTGGAAGTACTTCGATATCAAGAACGGCAACAGGCCTAAGCACCCTGTCACCATCATCTTTGGCGGCAAGGCGGCGCCTGCCTACACTATCGCGCAGGACATCATCCATCTGATCCTGACGCTGTCGCAGTGGATTGCAAACGACCCCGACGTGGCTCCCTACCTGCAGGTTGTCATGATTGAGAACTACAACGTCACCGCCGCCGAGCGCGTGATCCCCGCCGCTGACATCTCCGAGCAGATCAGCCTGGCCTCCAAGGAGGCGAGCGGCACCTCCAACATGAAGTTCATGCTCAACGGCGCCCTAACCCTGTGCACGCTCGACGGTGCCAACGTGGAGATTGCCGAGCTCGTGGGCGACGAGAACATCTATACCTTTGGTGCCTCGTCCAAACAGGTCGAGCAGCTCTACGCCGACGGCACCTACAACGCCGGTGCGCTCTACCGCAAGCCCGGCATTAAACTGCTGGTGGACTTCATCACCAACCCGGCCTTTATGGCAACCGGCAACGCCGAGCGCCTGCAGCGCCTGCACGACGACATTAAGGGCAAGGACTGGTTTATGGCCCTGCTCGACATTGAGGAGTACATCCAGACCAAGGAGCGCGTGCTGGCCGACTACGAGGACCAGGACGCCTGGATGCGCAAGGCGCTCATCAATATCGCCAACGCCGGCACCTTCTCGTCCGACCGTACGATCTCCCAGTACAACGACGAGATTTGGCGCCTGAGCTAGCTCATTCCCCTTACCCATCCTCTTGAGAAACGGAGTCGTGGCAACACGGCTCCGTTTTTTGTGCCCGCACGTTACCCTGTGATCCGACTCGGCCAAACAATCTCGATCCGTAGCAATTACTCAACCAAAACGGTCCCAGCCGTTACAGATTGAGACATACCGGCCCCTCCCCTCGGGTTTATCTCAATCTGTAACATCTAGCAGGTGAAATTCGCCTTTGGTGTTACAGATTTAGATGAAATGGTTAGCTCAGCGGAACCGTCTCGATCTGTAACATCTAACGTCCGAAATCGGCCCTATCCGTTACAGATCGAGACAAACGACCGGTCAGACAGTCCCAACACAAAGAAAGGCTCCCCTCTCGCCCAGTGGACGGGAGGGGAGCCTTATATGTGACCGCGGCAAAAGGATGGCAAAGCCGCAGTCGCCCAAAGGGAGGGCCTGGATGCACCGGGCCTAGATAAGGTTCTTGCCAGACACCTTATCGAAGAGATGAGTCGCGTTCTTCTCGAACTTGAACCAGATGGGGTCGCCAGCCTTGAGCGCGCCCTTGGCCTCGAGGTCGACGACGGGGATAATCAGGACAAACTGGCCGTCGGGAGCGGTCACGTGGACATGCTCGGTCGAGCCCATGAGCTCGGTCACCTCGACGGTGCCCTGGAGCACACCCTCCTCGCCCTTGTCGGCAAGCAGGATCTGCTCGGGGCGCACGCCGGCCGTAATCTCCTTCACGTCGCCGCCGTCCCAGTTGAGGGCAAGCTGAGCGCAAGTCTCCGGGGCGAGCGCCACGTTCATATCCTCGGTCTTGACAGTAAAGCCGTTGCCCGAGCGCACCAGCTGGGCATCGAAGAAGTTCATCTGCGGCACGCCGATGAAGCCGGCGACGAAGATGTTCGCGGGATGGTTGAAGACCTCCTGCGGCGTGGCGATCTGCTGGACGACGCCGTCCTTCATGACCACGATGCGGTCGCCGAGGGTCATAGCCTCGGTCTGGTCGTGGGTAACGTAGATGAAGGTGCCCTTGATCTCGTGACGCAGCTTAATGAGCTCGGCGCGCATCTGGTTACGAAGCTTGGCATCCAAGTTGGACAGCGGCTCGTCCATCAGGAAGACCTTGGGGTCACGCACGATGGCGCGGCCGATGGCGACGCGCTGGCGCTGGCCGCCAGAGAGCGCCTTGGGCTTACGGTCGAGGTACTCGGTAATACCCAGGATCTCGGCAGCGGAGCGAACCTTGCGGTCGATCTCGTCCTTGGGGACCTTCTTGAGCTCAAGCGTAAACGCCATGTTCTCGTACACCGTCATATTGGGGTACAGAGCATAACTCTGGAACACCATGGCGATGTCGCGGTCCTTGGGCGCCACGTCGTTGACGCGCTTGCCATCGATGAACACATCGCCGGAGGTGATGTCCTCCAGGCCGGCGACCATGCGCATCGTCGTGGACTTACCGCAGCCAGAAGGGCCAACGAGGACGATGAACTCCTGGTCGTGAACGGTGAGGTTGAAGTCCTCTACAGCGAGCACACCGTCCTCGGTAACCTTGAGGTTGTGCTTCTTCTCCTCGGTCTTCTTCTTTTTGCCAAAGAAGCCCTTCTTTTTTGACTCGTTGTTGGGATACACCTTCTGAACATGTTTGAGAACGATCTCGGCCATGTCTTTACCTTTCGATACGCGGCGCCGCGCTGAGAGGCGCCGCCAAAACTTGCAAAACAGTTACGGCATCAGCCCTTGACGGCACCTGCCACCACACCGTCGATGATGTACTTCTGGCAGAAGATGTACATGATGACGATGGGGATGACGACCATCATGATGCACGCCATCATGGGGCCGAGCTCGACGTGGCCATAGCCGCCACGGAAGTACTGGATCAAGATAGGAATGGTCTTGTACTTGGTGGAGTCGAGCGTAAGGTAGGGCAGCAGATAGTCGTTCCAGACCCACATGGTCTCAAGGATGCCGACCGAAAGATAGGTGGGCTTCATAATGGGAAGGACGATCTTAAAGAACACTTGGACCGGGTTGCAGCCGTCGATCATGGCCGCTTCCTCAATCTCGAGCGGGATGTTCTTGACGAAGCCGGCGAACATAAAGACCGCGAGGCCCGCGCCAAAACCAAGGTAGATGAAGCAGATGTTAAACGGCGTGTTAAAGCCGATGCGGTCCGCGAGGTTGGACAGCGTGAACATGATCATCTGGAACGGTACGACCATCGAGAAGACGAACAGGTAATAGAAGAAGTTCGAGATCTTGCTGTTGACGCGCACCACGTACCAAGCGCACATGGAGCAGCACACCAGAATCAGCACGACCGACGTGACCGTGATGATAAGCGAGTACATAAACGCCGAGGCAAAGCCCTGCTCGTTCAGAGCGTGCACGTAGTTTGCGAGGCCGTTGAACGTCTCGGGCGTGAGCAGATCGAACGCCGTGGTGGTGCTGATTGCGGTCGCTTTCTTAAAGGAATTGAGCGCAATCATGAACACGGGGTAGATCCATGCGAGCGACAGAATCGTAAAGAAGATCGAGAGCGCGCGGTTGATAGCCTTATCGCGTTTCATTACTGCTGCACCTCCTTGGACCTCGTGGCCTTAAGCTGGATCATAGAAATAGCGACAACCAGGATGCAGAAGATAACTGCCTTGGCCTGACCGATGCCCTGCCATGCGATGCCAGCACGCGAATAGAACGTGTTGTAGATGTTCAGGGCGAGCATCTCGGTGGAGTGCGCCGGGGCGCCACCGGTAAGGGCGAGGTTCTGGTCGAACAGCTTAAAGCCGTTGGTGATGGACAGGAACAGGCAGATGGTGATGGTCGGCATCAGGTTGGGGATCTTAACCTTCCAAAACGTCTGCCATGCCGTAGCGCCATCGACCTTGGCGGCCTCGATGTAGTCAGACGGGATGGACTGCAGACCGGCGATGTAGATGATCATCATGTAGCCGACCTGCTGCCACAGGGTCAGGATGATAAGGCCCCAGAAGCCAGCAGCAGAGTTAAGGGCGATGAGCTGGGCGCCCACGTTGGAGAGCAGGCAGTTGATCAGAATCTGCCAAATGTAGCCCAGCACGATGCCGCCGATCAGGTTAGGCATAAAGAAGATCGTACGGAAGATGTTGGTACCCTTGAGCGCTTTGCGGGTGAGCGCCTGCGCGATGGCCAGCGCGATCACGTTGATGAGCACCGTCGACAGGAAGGCAAACGCCACCGTAAAGAAGAACGACGTGGAGAACTGCGGATCGGACAGCGCGCGCACGTAGTTCTCGATACCGACAAAGTGCGCGTTATTGATGGTAATAAACTGGCAGAACGAGAGATAGAAACCCTGGATAAAGGGAATCACGAACCCGATCATAAACGCCAGGCACGTGGGCAGCATAAAGAGCGGCCACCAGCGCTTGAGTGCTTTGCCCATAGAAGGGTCCTTTCAATATGCAGGGGGCGGGCAAACCTACGTCTGCCCGCCCCCTGTCGCTAATCAGATAGCTTGGGCAGCAACTGCTTACTCGGAAGCAGCCTTCTCGGTCTTCCAGCCATCGACGAAGGCGTTCTTGACGCCGTCCCACTTGGTGTTGTCGGCAGCATAAGCGATGAGAGCCTGCTTGAGGTTCTTCTTCCACTCCTCGGAGGGGATGTAAACGAAGTCCCAAGCGACGGTCTTCTTGCCGTCCTTGGCCATAGCAACGGCCTGCTGCGAGAAGACGTTGGTGGTCTCCTTAGCGCTCTTGAACGGGGCGGTCAGACCCATCTTGTCAGCGATGATGCTGGTGGCGGTGTCAGAAGTGACGCACCAATACATGAAGTCCTCGGTGGCCTTCTGGGCATCCTCGGAAGCCTGGGAGCTGACGCACCAGTAGTTCTCGCCGCCGGAGCACAGGCCCTGGTTCTCCTCGCCGTCGACGCCGATGTAGATCGGCAGCATGCCGAGCTGGTCGTCGGTCATACCGGCCTTGGTGAGGTCGGCGTAGGCCCAAGAGCCGTTCTGGTAGAAGACGGCCTTGCCGGTTGCGAACTCGTTGGTGGCGTCGTCACCGGTCTTGGAGGCGAGCTGCGAAGGATCGCAGGTGGAGTCGGTGATATACAGGTCGAAGATCTGCTTAAAGTTGTCGAGATACTCGCCCTTGATCTCGTCGTCCTCCTGGTTGTGCTCCTTCTCGAACTCGTAGTAGAGCGGGAGGTTGGCGAGGTGGGTGGTGTAGCGCCAGCTGGAGGAGTCATCCATGCCGGCGGAAGTGAAGGCACCGTCAACGCCGAGCTCGTCCTTGCGGGCCTGGATGTCATCGGCGCAAGCCTTCAGCTTGTCGAAGGAGTTGATGTCCTCGGCCTTGTAGCCGGCCTTCTCGAGGAGCTCCTTGTTGTAGATGATGCCGTAGCTCTCCTGAACCCAGTCGATACCCAGATCCTTGCCGTCGGACTGCAGCGCCAGGGAGTCGTCGATGAGCTCGCCGCGGAGCTTGGTGTCGGAAAGATCGGCGCAGTAGTCCTTCCAGTTCTTAAGGCCGGTGGGGCCGTTGACCTGGAACAGCGTCGGAGCGGAGCTCTTGGACATCTCGGACTTGAGCTTCTCCTCGTAGGTGTTGGAGGCGGCGGTCACGATCTTGACCTCGACGCCCTTCTCCTTCTTGTACGCCTTGGCGATCTCCTTCCACTCCTTGTCGACCTCGGGCTTGAACTGGAGGAAGTAGACCTCGGCAGCGTCACCAGAAGCAGAGGAGCCAGAGCCGGCAGAACCACCGCAGCCCACGAGGCCCAGACCAAGAACCGCAGCCGCGGAACCAGCAAAGCCCAGGAACTGCCTTCTGCTCATTTCGTTCTTCATTACAATCCACCCTTTCACACCGTGGCGGCACCCTTTGCCGCCGCCTTCGGAGATTGGCTCGGGGACTTTGCCCCTTTTGCTGACTTGTACAATACGCTATTTGGCTAGTTGTTTGAACAAGTATTACTAGAGCGGTAGAAAAACTTCGGTGAACGGTAATTTCGACTTGATACTTGACAAGTTTTGTATAAACAATTATTTGTTATCGAATGCAGAGAAAACGCCCGATCAAGCCGATGCATCGTCGGTTTGACCGGGCGTTTTCGCTTTGAGGGCATGAGTCTCGTCAGGCTGCGAGCTAGCCGGCTATCGCTTGGAATTGACGCGGTAATGGAAGATCTCGGGGTGTGTGCGGGCATGCGTGACCTCGAACAAGATGCCGTCCGAGGTGTACGACTGGCTCTCCATAACGGCGACGCAGTTGTACTTGCCAAGGTCCAGATAGCTGCAATCCTCATCGTTGGCGAGCTCGACACTCACCGTACGGCGGCTCGCCATCACTTTGATGCCGCGCTTGTGCTCCAGATAGCCGTAGATAGAATCCGCCGCGATCTCGGGGGTCAGGCCCTTGGCGATCGACGCCAAAAAGTAGCCGTGGTCCACTTGGCGCGCGCTGCCGTTGAGGCTTCGGACACGCACGACGCGAATCAGCTCCTCGCCCACCTTAAAGCCCAGGCGACGAGAGAGTTGCTCAGTGCAAATCAAGTGTTCAAAAGACTTGACCTCGGTCGATGCGACGGCATTGTTGCGTTTTGCGAACTCGCCAAACGACTCAACCTCTTCGAGTGCGCCCAGCATATCGGTTTCGCCCTTAAGCCAAATAACGCGCACGCCCTTGCCGTGTATAGGCTGCACAAACATCTGGTCGGCCAGCATGCTCAAGGCGCGTCGAACGGTATTGCGCGTGCAGCCAAACTCCGCGGTCAGCTCGGCTTCGGTTGGCAGCATCTCCTGAAACGCATAGGTCCCGTTGATGATGCGCGAACGGATCTCGCGGTAGATTCCTTCGTAAATCGCTTTTGGCATGATTTCACCTCTAATGAATATGTATGGCTAGGCACGATAGCATTTCTTAAAGTTGTTTAAACCGATTATCGGTAAAGCACGGATTATTTACCGTCGACGGTTCCCCCGAAACCCAAATCGGACCGAATCAAAACCGTCAATGCGGCAAGCAGCCAGTCCTCTACAATGAGTTCATTGTTTAAACGTTCTTGCTCGCACAGCATGTTGCATCCGAAAGGCATATTATGCTGCAGAAAATCCAACGTTTTGGCGGAGCCATGTTCGCGCCCGCCATGCTGTTTTCTATATCAGGCCTCATGGTCGGCATCTCCGCCCTCGCAACGACCGTGGATATCGTCGGCGACCTCGCCGTATACGGAACCCCCTGGTACGTTTTCTGGACTATCATTCAGCGCGGCTCGTGGACGGTCTTTAAGCGCCTTCCACTCCTTTTTGCCGTAGCGCTGCCCATCGGCCTTGCCCAAAAGCAACCGGCACGCTGCTGCCTCGAGGCGCTCGTAGCCTATTTTGCCTACTGTTTCTTTTTGAGCGAGATCATTAAGCTGAGCGGCGACAACCTTGGACTTAAGTACCCGTCGTCTTTAACCCCCGCCAGCGGCATCACCGTCATCGACGGCATCAAGACGCTCGACACCGGCATTATCGGCCCGCTGGCGGTGTCGGCAACCGTCGTTGCCATCCATGACCGCTTCTACGATGCCAAGGTTCCCGATTGGCTCGGCACGTTCTCGGGTTCCTCGCTCGTCTACCTCATCAGCTTTTTTGCCGTGTTTGCCCTTGCCGCCATCTCGGCCGCCATCGTGCCCTTCGCATACGCTGTGACCGAAACGCTGCGCCACGCACTTGCGGGCGTCGGCCCCTTCGGCGTGGGCATCTTTGTGTTTTTGGAGCGAGCGCTCGAGCCCATGGGGCTGCACCATCTGCTCTATATGCCCATCTATTACGACAATCTGGTCATTCACGACGGTATTTACGCCACGTGGACCAACCTGCTCCCCATTCTCTCCCATAGCACGCGCCCTTTAAATGAACTTGCGCCCTGGGCAGGTTTTACCGCCACCGGCTGGGGCAAGCTCTTTGGCCTTCCCGCCATCGCGGCAGCATTCTATTTCACCGCCAAACCCGAACGCCGCGCCGGCCTTAAGGTCATCCTTTTGCCCGCCATCGTCGCCTCGGTGGTCTGCGGCGTCACCGAGCCGCTCGAGTTTCTCTTTATGTTCACCTATCCCGGACTCTTTTTGCTCTACGCCGTCCTGTCCTCCTGCCTTGCCATGACCATGAACTTCTTTGGCATCGTCGGCATCTTCTCGGGCGGTCTCATGGAAATGACGGCCTTCAACTTCATCCCACTCATGCGAATGCATGCCGGCTCCTACCTTTTGGCGCTCGGTATCGGTCTTGCCTTTAGCCTCATCTTTTTTGTTAGTTTTCGAGCACTCATCTTGGTCTATGACCTTAAGACGCCGGGCCGCGAGGATCATGTCTCCAATCGCGCGGCAATCGATCGTTTAACGGGAAGCGGCTTTGCCAAAGAGCAATCTCCCAATGGCGAGGTCAGTATTCAATCCGATCAAGATCACGTCCTCGCTGAGCGGGTAATTCAGCTTTTAGGTGGCGTTGGCAATATCGTGGGCGCAACCAACTGCGCCACGCGCCTGCGCGTCGAGGTCGCAGACCCTTCCATCGTTGCAGATAATGCGTCGTTTGTCGCGGTGGGCGCCAAGGGCCTCATCATTACGGGCAAGACCGCCCAGGTGATTATTGGCATCTCCGTTCCCCGCGTTAAAGAGCATTTTGACCAGATCATGGGCCTCGAGCCGGGATTTGTGTCCACCACCTCGGCCTCCCCTGCCGCCAGCGCAGCCCATAAGCGCGGCGATATCTGCTTCTTCGATATCGACGGAACACTCGCCTGGCAAGACCCTCGAGTGGCACAAGAGCTTCCCGAGAGCGAGCGAGACCTCTCCCCCTATCCCAATGAAGCGGTCTCGCAAGCCATCCGTGATTTTGTCGCCAAGGGCAATATGGCGTTTATCTGCACAGGGCGCACGCTGAGCTGCATCCATCCAAAGCTGCTCGAGCTGCCCTGGACCGGCATCGTCTGCCTCGCGGGTGGCTATGTCGAACTTGAGGGACACGTGATTCGCGATTTGGCGATGACGCCCGGCATGCTGCAGCGCCTTGCTCCCATTCTTGAGCAATCGGACGAAGTGATTCGTTTTGAGGGGCTCAATGGCGTCGTTCGCATGAGTGCCGATGCGCCCGACGCTCCGGGATACGCCCGCACCGTGGGCGATGCAATTACGCAGCTGCAACATTACAGCGCCTACAAGATCTTAATGTCCACGTCGCTTGCCAACCGCATCGCTCAGGATCAAGCGTTTGAGCCGCTGCTCTGCTTTAACGAGCTCGAGCTCGAAGTGACCGAGATTTCGCCTCGCGAATGCACCAAGCGCAAGGGTATCCAGTCCGTACTCGACGCCCTCGATCCCCACCACGGAACCGTATACGGCATCGGCGACGCCAGCAATGACGTCTCGCTGATGAACGCCGTCGATGTCGGTATCGCCATGGGCAATGCGCCGGACTTCCTCAAGGAAAAGGCCGACTATGTCACCGACAGCATCGACCACGACGGCGTCGTCACCGCGCTCGAACACTTTGGGCTTATCTAGCCAAGCCCCTACCGCACTTGCGGCCGCATGGACCAATCGTCTTCAACCGCCGCGCTCGACGCCCTAATGTGGCAATATGTTGTCTGCATAATGCAACGATGCAACCTATCAAAGAATGCGAGAACCCGTGTCCAGTCCGTTTACCAGCTTTTTAGCCCAGCACTTTGACCAGATTAACGACTATCTGGCCACGTTCTTTGACGGACAGGCGACTTCCGCCGATATCGAGCGCTACCTGTATACCCCGCTCTCGGCATTTACGGCAAACGCTGGCAAGCGCCACCGCCCGCTCATCTGCATGCTCGCCGCCACTGCGGTAGGCGGCAGCTTTGAGAGCGCCCGCAGCGCAGCGGCGGCCATCGAGCACTTTCAGTCGGGCGCACTCATCCACGACGACATCGCCGACAACGGGCAGATTCGTCGCGGCAAGCCCTGCATGCACCTTACCGAGGGCACCGGTCTTGCCATCAACTGCGGTGACCTGGCGCTCACCATGGTCACCAAGACGGTTCTCGACGACCCCACACTCAACGCAGACGTGAAGCTTCACGTGCTCCACGAGCTTACCGAGATGATCGTCCGTACCATCGAGGGCCAAGCGCTCGACCTGGGCTGGGTCCGCGACGAGCGCTTTGACATTTCGGTCGACGATTATCTGGACATGGCGACGCACAAGACCGCGTACTACAGCGGAGCGACGCCGCTTGCCGCCGGAGCCATTATCGGCGGCGGCAGCGAAGAGCAGATTGAGGCACTGCGCGCCTTTGGGCTGCACACGGGCCTTGCCTTCCAGATTCAAGACGACCTGCTCAACTTGATCGGCACCAAGGAGGCCGCCAACAAGGACTTCCGCACCGATATCACCGAGGGCAAGCGCACCCTCGTTGCCGTGCATGCCCTGTCAGACGAGCGCTATCACGACGAGATCGAGGCAATCCTTTCCTCGGGCACCGAGGACCCTGCGCAGCTCGCACGCGCCGTGGAGATCTTCCAGGAGACCGGCTCCATCGATTACGCCCACACCTATGCGCTCGACCTGACCGCTAAGGCCAAGGCCGCTATCGAAGGCGTCGAGCTCGACCCGCATGCGCGCGAGCTCTTCCTCTCAATGGCAGATTTCTTTGTGGAGCGTCTTAACTAGCGGGGGTCATAAAACCTGTGGGCAGCGAGTTTGGGTACAAGTTGCTACACTATTGAGTGCATGTTTATAAATTGTCTCGCGTTGTCTATCCGACACACGCTCAAAATAGTACGAATGGTACGCCGAAAGGGGTTCGTTCATGGAACCTATTACCACGGGCATGCAGGGAGCAGCCGTCGAGGACGTCCAGTCCCGCCTTCTGCAGCTCGGCTATACAATCGATGACGCCGAGGTTGTCGACAAGCGCTTTGGCACCACCACCGAGCAGGCCGTCAGCACCTTCAGGCTCGACAGCGGCCTTGCTGCCGGTCATGCCGTCGATATCCCCTGTTGGAGCGCCCTGGTCGACGCCTCGTATAAGCTGGGCGACCGCACCCTGTATCTGCGCATGCCCAATTTCCATGGCGCCGATGTGCAGGCCCTGCAGCGCGCTCTCAACGTTTTGGGCTTTGCCTGTGGCGAAGACGACGGCTACTTTGGTCCGCATACCGAGGCCGCCCTGCAGCAGTTCCAGGAAAATGTCGGCCTGTTTGCCGACGGCATGGCCTTCCAGGACACCTACGCCTACATCAACCGCCTGCACCATGTGTGGGAGGGCAAGCCCTCGGTCACCGAAGCCGAGTCCCGCATCGGTTTTGCTCGCGCCGCCAACGTGCTCGAGCGCTTCCAGATCGCCGTTATCGGTGAGGACCCCATCGCACGCAGCGTTGCTTCGCGCATGTGGAACATCGCCACGGCAACGACCGACAACAGCGGCATGATGCTCTGCGACTCCGAGGTCCCAACCGACGTTGACCTGGTGCTCGAGATCGCAAGCGACGAGCTGCCCGCCGACGCCGCGCCACGCGCCACGATTGCCCTCGCCGAGTGCCACAACCTGGCCCAGCGCATCCGCACCGCCAATGTCGCCGCGCAGCAGAAGCCGGCTCGCATTCGCATTGAGCTCACGGGCATGACGCGCTACAACGGCACCTTCACGGCCAGCGACGCGCAGACGCTCGCCGTACGCCTACTCGACGGCGTTTGCGATGCCCTCGCAGATTAGGTAAACTAGACGAGTTGCTTTTGGGCAACACCACACATTGGGACGTAGTTCAACGGTAGAACTCCGGTTTTTGGTGCCGGCTGTTGGGGGTTCGAATCCCTCCGTCCCAGCCATTAAAACTGAGCGCCCTAAGCCCATAACGGCCCAGGGCGCTTTCTTGTGGGCAAGCGGAGGAATTCGAACCCGCAAGGGTGCGGAGCTGAGGAAACGCGAAGCGTTTTCCAGCGCAGCACGCAAGGAGCGAAGCGACGCAGCGGGGCGCGGTCGCCGACCAGGCGGACGCGGAATCCCTCCGTCCCACACCAGCCAAGAGCCCCTCACGTCAAGCAAATCGAGCCAACGCCGCCAAGCGGAGGGATTCGAACCCGCAAGGGTGCGGAGCGACGCAGCGGGGCGCGGTCGCCGCAGGCAGACGCGGTGCCGGCACTTGGGGACGCTCCTGAGTGCCGGCATTATAGGAACGTCCCCAAGTGCCGGCTCGGGACTATTTTCGAGGACCCTCCGAAGGACTGTGGCCAAAAAACGGCAAATATGAGTACTGTTACCGTTGTAGCTACATTATTTTCGTTAATAAAAGAAGATCTTAATGAGATTTATTCGCATCAAGGTCTTCCTTTAATGAACACTTGAGGAGATACGGCAGCTTATCTGCTCGATCGACACGTCAAATCACCTTAAATGTGATCAAAATTACTGCTACTAAAAGAGTATCAGTACTCATATT
>NZ_QSRV01000003.1:134491-141191 GCF_003437235.1 Collinsella sp. TF07-1 | reverse complement strand
TGCGGAAACGCGGGGCCCGTTCAGGCTGTTGCGTTGAGATTGAAAATCAACCATCCCAACGCTTTTCCCCGGTGGCACTCATATTGTCGATTAATCCAGGCCCTCGGCACCGTTGGACTTGATGATCTTCTGGTAGGCGTAGAAGCTGTCTTTGCGGCGTCGCTCGTAGGTACCGGTGCCGTCGTCGTACTTATCGACGTGGATAAAGCCGTAGCGCTTGCGCATCTCGCCCGTGCCGGCGGAAACCAGGTCGATGGGGCCCCACCAGGTGTAGGCGATCAGGTCGACGCCGTCGGCAATGGCCTCGCCCATGGCCTTGACGTGGCTCTGCAAGTAGGCGATGCGATACGGGTCATGGATGGAGCCGTCCTCCTCGACCTCGTCGTAGGCGCCCATGCCGTTCTCGACCACCATCAGCGGAATCTCGTAGCGGGCGTAAATCTCGTTGAGGGCGATGCGCAGGCCCAGCGGATCGATCTGCCAGCCCCAATCGGTGGACTCCAGATAGGGGTTCTTGCCGCCAAAGGTCATGTTGCCCTCGGTCATCTCGTGATCCTTGTGGGTGCCCACGGTGCCGGACATGTAGTAGCTAAAGGTGTAGAAATCGACCTTGCCGTCGGCGATATCCTGCAGGTCGCCGTCCTCCATCACGAGCTCGACATCGTTTTCGGCCCAGAAGCGCTTGGCATAGAACGGATACTTGCCGCGCACCTGCACGTCGGAGCAGTACCAGTTCATGATATTCATCTCCTGCTGCGTGGCGAACACGTCGGCCGGATCGCACGTGGCGGCATAGGAGAGGATGAAGCAGTCCATGTTGCCCATCTTAAACTGCGGATAGTGCTCGTGGGCATAGCGCACGACGCGGCCGCTGGCGACAAACTGGTGATGCAGGGCCTGCATACGGGCCTGCGGCGTGGTGTGGACCGCCGAAGCCGGGCCCTCAAAGCCCTGGATCATGCTGGTCCCAAAGAGGTTACCCATGTCCTGGGTGCCGCAGTTGATCTCGTTGAAGGTGAGCCAGAACTTGACCTTGTCCTGATAGCGGTCGAAGACGGTCTGGCAGTACTTCTCAAAGAAGCCGATGAGCTCGCGGCTCGCCCAGCCATTGTATTTCTCGACCAGGTGATAGGGCATCTCGTAGTGCGACAGGGTCACGAGCGGCTCAATATTGTGAGCGCGCAGGCAGTCGAAGACGCGGTCGTAGAAGGCGAGACCTGCCTCGTTGGGCTCGGCGTCGTCACCGTTGGGGAAGATGCGGCTCCAAGAGATGGACATGCGGAACATGTTGAAGCCCATCTCGGCGAACAGCGCGATGTCCTCCTCGTAGTGATGGTAGAAATCGATGCCGTCATGGTTGGGGTAGAAGCGGTTAGGGTCGATGTCGATCGTAATCTGGCGCGGCTCCTTGTAGCTGCCACCCAAGAAGTGGTCGTCGACCGACGGACCGCGGCCGTCCACGTTCCAAGCGCCCTCAAACTGATTGGCGGCCGTGGCGCCGCCCCAATAGAAACCCTCGGGGAACTTGATGTTTGCCATGAGCATCTCCTTTGCATTGCGGGTCGATAGGCCGAGTATCGCCCACGCACGCGACAGGCAGGGGCAGGGGTGCCAAACCCGACACTTCTTTTCGCAGACGCGCGCTGCAACAGCGCTGCAGCTGAAACTTTTTGACACCGAAGGAGCGAAGACGATCCGCCCCGCGCTTACCGGCGGTATGCCGCGGGGGTGCAGCCATACTTGTCGTGAAACTTACGGTAGAAGAAGCTCATGTTTTCATAGCCCACCGCATGCGCAGCCGCCCCGGCCGTGGCGCCGCCGCGCAGAAGCTCGGCCGCATGTACCAGGCGTCGCTCCTGCACAAGCTGCCTAAAGGTCTTGCCCACATGCCGCTTAAGGAGCGCCGTCGCATAATTAGGGCTCAAGCCAAACTCCGCCGCCATCCCCTCGAGGGAGCACGCGGCGAATTCGCGATCGATATAGCCGAGCATTCCCGTCACCAGGGCAGTGGGCCCCGCCGCGCCGTCCGCCGCGCCGCGCACCAGCTCGCGCTCGTAGCAATCCATGAGCTCGGCCAAAAACAGCTGAAACAGACGCAAGACGATCTCGGGACCGTTGGGGCTCGGGTCGTACAGCTCGCAGAGCATCTCCTGCATGTAGCGCCGAATCCGACGGCTCTCGCCGCAATGAAAACGGACATGGCCCCGATGGTCCGTCTCGCTGTTGAGCGCGTTGAACAAAAACCGCGAGACCGCGCTCTCGCGCGAGAGGCTCGACTCGAGACTCCGGCGCAAAAAAGAGCGTGAAACGGTCATGCTCAGCATGATGTCGTCCTCGCCGAGCGCCGCCACGGCATGAGGGCAAAGGGCGTCGAGCAAAAGCACCTCGTTGCGGCGCAACTCGAGCCTCTCCCCCGCCACCGTCTGCGGGCAGCGCCCGCGATACACATAGCTCATCTCCACGTAATCATGCACGTGCTCGGGAACTGCATTAAAACGCGAGTTTTTCCTTATCGTCAGGCCACGCGGCATGCCGGGCTGGGCATAGGCAAACCCTGGCTGCCCAATCTTGCGCACTGGGCATCCGTCGATTTCGACATGCTCGGTCATAATCGACCAATCAAATGCCATGCCGTCTTTATAAGCGATCTCACTGGCGCTCAGTTCGCTGAGCCTACGCTCGAGCTCGTCGATCTCCATGGCTTGCCAATCGTTGATTTGGTCATAGTTCGTCGTGATTCAGATATTAGCAGAACGCGCCGACGCGTCCATAATCTGTGCTATGCAGCAGATCGATCGAGCCAAGGAGGATCCATGACCGCGTACTATCAGCAGGTGCTCGAGGGCACATACGACAACCACGTGCTTCCGTTTTTGTGGATGAAGGGCGAGAGCCATAAGACCATTGCCGAGTATCTGGAAAAGATCGCCGGCGCCGACATCCACGAGGTCTGTCTCGAAAGCCGCCCACACCCCGATTTTTGCGGCGAGGGCTGGTGGCGCGACTTGCGCTTTGTCATTGACGAGTGCAAGCAGCTGGGCCTTAAGCTCTGGATCTTGGACGACGCGCACTTCCCCACGGGCTTTGCCAACGGCGCCGTCAAGGAGGCCGTGCCCGAGCTCCGCAAGATCGTGCTCACGCACCGCACGTTCGACATCGTGGGCCCCACGTCCGCCGCGAGCATCGCGCTCGCCAACATGCTCGACAAAACGGAGCGCTTCTACGGCGTGACATTTATGCAGGACGGCAGCCCCGTCGACGTCGCTTACCGAGTAATCGACGATGCAGACGGCAACCCCAGCCGCCTGGTCTTCGATGCACCTGCGGGCCTCACGCAGGCATGCGTGATGTTCACGAGCGGCAAGACCTCCTACAACGAGGACTACATCAATATGGTCGACCGCGCCTCGGTGGCGCAGCTCATCGATGCTGTCTACGAGCCGCATTTTGAGCATCTGGGCGATGAGTTTGGCAAGACGATCCTGGGCTTTTTCTCCGATGAGCCCGGATTTGCCAACGAGAAGGGCACCACGGGCCCCGATGGCATCTCGGACACGCTCATCGGCAAGGCCACCGCGCCCCTACCCTGGTCGGCCGAGCTTGAGCGTCGCCTGCGCGCGGCACTGGGCGAGCGCTACCTGGCCGAGCTCCCGCACCTGTGGGACCGCGAGCCGGCCGGCGCGCACGTACGCCACGTCTATATGGACATCGCGAGCACCCTCTATAAGGAGTGCTTCTGCGACCAGCTCGGAGACTGGTGCCGCGCGCGCGGCGTGCAGTACATCGGCCACGTTATCGAGGACAAGGACTGCCACGCGCGCCTGGGCGTGGGCGCCGGGCACTACTTCCGCGCCGTGGGCGGTCAGGACATGGCGGGCGTCGACATCGTGATCAACCAGCTGGTACCCGGCATGGACCGCGGCCTTCACAGCTACGGACGCGGCGTGTGGGACCTCGAGTTCTATAACTACGTGCTGCCCAAGCTGGGCTCCTCGGCAGCACACCTCGATCCCAAAAAGCAGGGGCGCTGCATGGCCGAGGTCTTTGGCGCATTTGGATGGCACGAAGGCCTACGCGAGATGAAGTGGATCGCCGATCATTTTTTGGTGCGCGGCGTCAATTGGTTTGTGCCGCATGCCTTTAGCATGGCCGCCTTCCCCGACTGGGACTGCCCGCCGCATTTCTATGCGCATGGCCAAAACCCCCAGTTTGCACACTTTGGGCAGCTCATGAGCTACATGAACCGTACGGCGAGCCTGCTGAGCGGCGGGCGCGCAACGACCCCGGTGGCGCTTCTCTACCATGCGGACGCCGAGTGGACAGGCGAGGCGAACTTTATGCAGCATGCCGCCTCCGAGCTTATGCGCGCGCAGGTCGACTTTGACATCGTGCCGGCAGAGGCATTTGAGGACGCAGGGCGCTATGCCGTTGAAATTGCCGCAGACGGTAGCGGCTTTGGCGTGAACGGCCAGGCATACCGCTGCCTGGTGATGCCCGGAGCCGAGTTTGTCGGCGGAGCCGTGCTCGACTTTGCCGCGCGCGCCGCAGCCGCAGGTGTTGCCGTGTACGCGCTGGATGAGTTGCCGAGCAAGCGCTACGACGGTGATATTGCAGCCCGCGAGGGCTTTGCCTCCGTGGATGCAGCCGCGGTCGCCGGCATCAAGCTCCTGGCAACCGCCGAGCTCGCAGGCACGCTTGCCGACGCCGGTATGCAGACCGTGGTTTGTGCCGAGTCCCAGCCCTGGCTGCGCGCACTGCGCTACGAGCGGGCGGGCGAGACCTATCTGATGCTCGTCAACGAGCATCCCAAGCAGGGTATCTCCACTCAGATTGCGCTTGCCGACGGCATACCCGTTGCAGGCGCGCGCCTCGACCTGCTCAACGGCACCGATCCCGCCGCCTTTGACGGCACGCTCGAGCTGGCTCCCTACGAGAGCTGC
Organism: Collinsella sp. TF07-1; assembly: GCF_003437235.1. NCBI lineage: Bacteria > Bacillati > Actinomycetota > Coriobacteriia > Coriobacteriales > Coriobacteriaceae > Collinsella > Collinsella sp. TF07-1. Next base: position 136,251 of record NZ_QSRV01000003.1, on the reverse strand, counting down.
ATCGTGGTCCTTGGGGCTACAGGTTCCGCCGGCGCGGCAACTGCTGGAGACGAAGCCACATGCGTCGACGGGCCCTGGGCGGTTGCCTTCTCTGCCCCTGGTACCGATGCCTTTGGCGAGTCTGTTGAGCTTGCAGACCTGCACGACCTTTCCTCGGCCGAGTTCCCCGGCAAGGCCGGCACGTTCCGCTACCAGGCCTCCTTTGTCCTGGGCGAAGCGGCCAGCCGCGCTGTCATCGACCTTGGGGAGGTCTTTGAGACCGCAACCGTCACCCTCGACGGCAAATCCCTCGGCACCCGCATCTGTCCGCCTTACCGCTTTGAGGCCGCCGCACTTTTAGCCGGTGAGCACGCGCTCACGATTGACATCATCAACACCCTCGACCACGCCGTCCCCGACGTGTTCGGCATGACCGAGCCCTCCGAGCCCAGCGGTCTCTTGGGGCCCGTACGCGTGCTCGGGTAACGCCCCGGGCGCAAACGGCCCAACAAGGACAGCGCCCCTATGTTGAGCCCGCACAGCGTCGAGCGGTCCGTCGTTCATAGACCGGCGGACCAAAACTCCCAGCCAAGCCGAACGTTTTATTTATCGCTATGATTGGTTTATCGCGACGCAAACGCATAGGAGCCATATGGATATCAGGCGAAAGATCACGCAGGGCAAAAGCCTCACCCCCACCGAGCAACAACTTGGGCGAACGGCCCTCGCCATGGGCGAGGATGTGCGCGGGCTTTCCATTAAGGAATTTGCCGCGTGCGCCAACGTTTCGGTCGCGAGTGTGCACCGCTTTTGCAAAAAGCTCGGCCTCAAGGGATTCAAAGACCTCAAGGTCGAGCTCATCCGCCAGGCGACCGAGGCGGGCAACCGGCGCGACGTGGACATCAACTTTCCCTTCGATGCCACCTCCACCCCTGCGCAGGTGATGGAGCGCATGGAGGGGCTCTACCAGACCACCTTGGCCGAAACGCAGGAGCTGCTCGACCCTGCACAGCTCGACCACGCCGCCAAGCTCATCATGCGCGCCGGCACCGTGGACATCTACACGGGCTCGCATAACCTGTATCCAGCGGGAATGTTCCGCGATCGCCTGCTTTCCGCCGGCAAAAGCGCGACGTGCCACGACAGCGTCGAGGCGCAGGTGCGCACGGCGCTCGCCTCGGGTCCCGACCATGTGGCAATCGTCATCTCCTACAGCGGCCTTGCCCCCAACCTCAAGGAGATCTTGCCGATCCTTAGCAGTCGACATGTCCCGGTCATCGTCATCGGCACGCCGCACTGTGCCCGCATTCACCCCGGCTTTGCCGCCTATCTCACGGTAAGCGACCACGAGAGCATGACGCACCGCATCACGCAGTTCGCCAGCCATATCGCCGTGCAATACGTACTCGATTCGCTCTATAGCAGCTACTTTGCCAAAGATTACGCCCGCTGCTCCGAGTTCCTAGAGCGCTCGTTCCCCTACACCCGCCTACCCGGGCTCAAGTAGCGACGAGCGTGGTTCTCGGACGCTTATCTAACGAGAGCAAGTAGTCGTTTAAGAACGTCCCCAATGACCACTCCGGCAACGCCGATGTTTTGGCAACGGCAGCGAGCGGGCCGCATTTTGCCGCATTCGGAGCAAGACAACGCCGCAAGTAGAGGACGGACAGCGAGCGACGTCCAGGGCGGACAAGTTGGCATGAAAAAGGCGAGGCATTGACCTTCTGGTCATGCCTCGCCTTTTGAATGACAAATTGTCGCCCTGGGCGGCGCGCAGCGTC
>NZ_QSRV01000003.1:117856-134481 GCF_003437235.1 Collinsella sp. TF07-1 | reverse complement strand
CGCCCCCCCCCAGCCGGTTACGGCGTTTGGTAAAACGCCGTAACTACTCTCGGGCTCCGTACTGCTCGTAGTAGGCGTCGATGGCGGTCTTAAGCTCGTCGTCAATGACAACCTTGCCGTCGATCTCGTGGTTGTAGAGGGTCTCGACGACCTCGGCCATGGAGACGATGCTCGCGACGGGGAAACCGTACTTGGCCTCGATCTCCTTCTGCGCGGTGGTCACGCCACCCTTGCCGACCTCCATGCGGTTGAGGGACACGATCAGGCCCTTGATCTCGACATCGGCAGCAGCCTTGACCTTGGGATAGGTCTCGTCGATGGACTTACCGCTGGTGGTGACGTCCTCGACCATGACCACGCGGTCGCCGTCCTGAGGCTCATAGCCCAGCAGGTTGCCCTTATCGGCGCCGTGGTCCTTGGCCTCCTTGCGGTCGCAGCAGTACTTGACCTCCTTGCCGTACAGCTCGTGGTAGGCAATTGCGGTCACGACGGCCAGCGGAATACCCTTGTAGGCCGGCCCAAACAGCACATCAAAGTCGTCGCCAAAGTTATCGTGGATAGCCTGGGCGTAATACTCGCCCAGCTTCTTGAGCTGGTAGCCCGTCACGTAAGCGCCGGCGTTCATAAAGAACGGGGATTGACGGCCGCTCTTGAGCGTAAAGCTGCCGAACTTAAGAACGTCGGACTCGACCATAAACTTGATGAACTCTTGCTTGTAAGCCTCCATGCGGGCTCCTCTCGTAATCGCGTACGTGCCTTCCAGTTTAGCGCAGGCGAAGCGTCGATGCGGGCGCGCTTTGAGGCCACGGCATTCTGTAAAGGCTTTGTCAGGGGCAATGGTTTTCCAAACAAAGGGGTTGACGCGGCAAACCCCCTCATCAAAAATACGGGCGGATTAAAACGGGTACGAGATACCCAAAGCGCGCTGCGCCCGTCCATAAGGAGGTGTGCCATGGAAGGCAGTCATAGTCGAAAAACCTGCATGTCGCCCTCGGCACGCCGCGAGGATTCCGTATTCGCATAAGCGTCACGAACCGATCGTCAAAACCGCCACAAAGGTGCCTGTCCCCTTTGTGGCGGTTCGCGAGCTTGACGTGAGCGACATCTAGGTTTTTTGAAGCAAATACGACACGTACGCTAACTCCCTTCAACAAGGAGGACCCTATGCTGATGCTCAAAACCGCTACGGTACTCGAAGCTATCTCCAAGCGCCGCCGCACGGCGCGCCCTGCCGCCCACGCCGGCCTGTCCAAGAACACCATATTCGCCGCCACCCATTGTGCTGAGGACACTCTCGTACTGCTTGACGCCACGGCAAACGGCCTCACCGCCGAGCACGCCGCCGAGCGCCTGAGCGCCGTCGGCCCCAACACCATCGAAGCGCCGACCAAGACGCTCGCCCGCCGCATCGCCGACGCGTTCGTCGATCCCTTCGCTGGCATCCTCGCCGCCCTCGCACTGGTCTCGCTCTACATCGACGTGCTCGCCGTGCCCGAGCTGCAGCGTGACCCCTCCACGGTCATCGTCATCGGCATCATGTTGCTGGTATCGGGCGGTATGAAGTTTATCCAAGAAGCCCGCAGCGGCAATGCGGCCGAGGCCCTCAAGGACCTGGTCTCCAACACCTGCTGTGCCCTGCGCGACGGTGAGCGCGTCGAGATCCCCTTCGACGAGCTCGTCCCCGGTGATGTTATCCGCCTCTCTGCCGGAGATATGGTGCCGGCCGATGCCCGCGTCATCACCGCGCGCGACCTATTTGTGATCGAGTCCGCGCTCACCGGCGAGAGCGAGGCCGTCGAGAAGACCGCTGCCATCACCGTCGTCGAGGGCGCCGACGGCTTTGCGCTGCCACTCTCTGCCTGCAAAAACATCGTCTTTACCGGCACCTCCGTGCAAAACGGCACCGCTATGGCACTTGTCGTAGCCACCGGCTCGGACACTTACCTGGGCGGCATCGCCAAGATGCTCAACGGGCGCGGCGAGAAGAGCGCGTTTGACCGCGGCGTCTCGAGCGTCTCCATGTTGCTCGTACGCCTCATGCTCGTTATGGCGCCGGCCGTCTTTGCCATCAACGCCGCCACCAAGGGCAACGTCATCGATGCGCTGTTGTTCGCCACGAGCGTGGCCGTGGGCATCACGCCGCAGATGCTTCCCGTCATCGTGACCACGAGCCTGTCGCAGGGCGCCAAGGACCTCGCCCGTCGCCAGGTTATCGTCAAGGAGCTGCCAGCAATCCAAAACCTGGGCGCGATGGACGTCCTGTGCTGCGACAAGACCGGCACCCTCACCGAAGACCGCATCGTGCTCGAGCGCTACCTCAACACCGACGGCAACGAGGACGCACGCGTGCTGCGCCATGCGTTTTTGAACAGCTTCTTCCAGACTGGCCTCAAGAACCTTATCGACCTGGCTGTCATCGACCGTGCCGACGTGACGCCCTCGACCGGCGCGCCCAATTCCATGCTGGGTCAGAGCCTGCGCGACCGCTATACCAAGGTCGACGAGGTGCCCTTCGATTTCTCGCGCCGTCGCCTGAGCGTAGTTGTCGCCGACGCCCAGGGTAAAACCCAGATGGTCACCAAGGGAGCTGCCGAGGAAATGCTCGAGATCTGCTCCTTTGTCGAGGTCGATGGCGCCGCCCAGCCGCTTACCGAAGATAAGCTCGCCCAGATTCGCAAGCAGGTCGCCGGGCTCAACGCCGAGGGCCTGCGCGTGATTGCCGTGGCGCAGAAAACCAATCCGCGCTGCGTGGGCGAGTTTGGCATCGCCGACGAATGCGACATGGTGTTGATGGGCTTTTTGGCCTTCCTCGATCCGCCCAAGGCGAGTGCCGCGGGCGCCGTCGCCACGCTCGAGGCCAAGGGCGTGGCAGTCAAGGTCCTGACCGGCGACAACGACCGCGTTGCCGCCACCGTCTGCGAACAGATCGGTATCGACGCGAGCAACGTCTTGCTCGGCTCCGAGATCGATGCGCTCGATGACGCCGAACTTGCCGAGCGCGCCGAGAACACCCACCTCTTCGCCAAGCTCTCGCCACTGCAGAAGGCGCGTCTGGTGCGTGTCATGCGCGAGCTGCTCGGCCACACCGTGGGCTTTATGGGCGATGGCATCAACGACGCCGCCGCCATGCGTGCGAGCGACTGCGGCATCTCGGTCGATTCGGCCGTCGACATCGCCAAGGAATCCGCCGACATCATCTTGCTCCAGAAAGACCTGGGCGTGCTCGAGCGCGGCATCATCGAAGGCCGCCGCACCTACGGCAACCTACTCAAGTACCTCAAGACCACGGTAAGCTCCAACTTTGGCAACGTGCTATCCGTGACCGTCGCGAGCCTGTTCTTGCCATTCTTGCCCATGAGCGCTCTGCAGTTGGTGCTGCTGTCGCTGGTCTACGAGATCGTGTGCATCGCGCTGCCGTGGGACACCGTCGACGACGCCTGGACCGCCCGTCCGCGCGCCTGGGACGCCGCGTCCATTAAGGGCTTTATGCTCGAGCTGGGCCCCGTGAGCTCGCTGTTTGACATCGTGACCTTCGCCGCGCTCTTCTTTGTGGTGTGCCCCGCCGCCGTGGGCGCGAGCTGGGCCGAGCTTGCCGCCGCGGGCAACGTCACGGGCATGGAGGCCTTTGCGGCGCTCTTCCAGAGTGGCTGGTTTGTCGAGTCCATGTGGTCACAGACGCTCGTGATCCACATGCTGCGCTCCCCACGCCTGCCGAGCGCGCGCGACCACGCCGCGCCCGCGCTGTGCGCCCTCACCGTGCTGGGCCTGGCGCTCGTCACCTGGCTGCCGGCAAGCCCCATCGCCGATGCACTCGGTCTCATGACGCTACCCGCGAGCTTTTTCGCACTGCTCATCGGCATCGTTACCGCCTACATCGCGCTCACCCAGCTGGCAAAGCACCGCTACATTGCCCGCCACGGTGAACTGCTTTAGCACGGTGAGCCGCCACAGTAGACAGCCCAAGGGCAAAACCACCACAAAGGCGCCTGTCCCCTTTGTGGTGGTTTTGGTGCGCTACGAGGCATTGGTCAGGCGGCTCCAGAGTTCGTCAATATCGATTTGGTCGCCGCCACTCAGATAACCGGTGTGAATAAAAGACTCACTATAGATATAGATGTCATGCGCGCTGTCGCCATCATCTTCGGTGTCGTAGGCCGAAATCACGTAACGGTTGCCGTCGAGCGCCTTGACCAGCCAATACACGGAATCGTCGATTGTGCACTTCTCCTGCACTATCGACGCATCGCCGATTGCGCCGGTGAGCGCACGATCGCCCGTCGTATAGCCGCCCACCGAGAGCAAAATCGCCACGCTATCGTCTCCGCCGCCCGGCTCAAGCTCCTCGTACTCGGACTCCGAAAGCGGTATCGCGCTGTTCGCAAGTTCGTCCACGTCATCCGAAATCTTAGAAAAGGTAAAAGCGAAAAGTCCCGCGTCATCGGCGGCACCGTAGCCCACGCTCTCGCCTTGCCACTCATAGTTTTGATGCTTGAGCAGGCGCACCAGGTCGGCGCCGTCCAAGTTGATCGCAGCATAGACCGTCACGTTGGCGTTGTCGTCTACACAGGCGGCGTCCGCCGTGGTCGCCTTCTCGGCACCGCCCGCGCCGCCCAATCCGCCCGAGCAGCCAGCCAGCGCACAAGCCAACGCACCCGCGCCTGCCACAAAGGCCGCACGGTTCATCGTCACTTCATTCATCATGTTCGTTCCTCGCTATGGTATTGGCCACGTCGCACCTAGCCGAGCGCGCGTCCAGTCTTTTCCTGCCAAAATTCGTCTATCGTCGGAGCACCGCCGCCCTGGGTAAACCTACCGGTCTTGATAGCCTCCTCGGTAATGAGATCCAAGCGGTAGTCACCGTTTTCCATCGGGCTTGCCATGGCAACGTGCCGCGCCATGTTGGAACCGTATACGCACGCGATCCATGAGCCCGAAGTAATCTGCGCCCGGTCCTCGACCGGCACAGAAAAGCCCGCGATAACATCCTCGCAGCTCGAATAGCCCGAAAGTTGCAGCGTGAACATCACGGTGCTTCCGGTGCCGCCCTTGTCGAGCTTTCCGATTTCGTCCTCGCCGAGCCATTCGGTCGCACCGTCCTTGCTGATATTGCAGACGCTGAGCACGTGTCCCGTCTCGTCCTCGTACATCTCGAGCGCGTCTTGCCAGGTATAGCCCTGCTGCGAGGCAAACTCCTGCAACTGCCAGCCCTTAAGCTCGAGGAGCGCCGCGATGCTGATGTTGCGGTGCGCATCCCAGCAATCATCCGACCACGTATCGAACGCATCCGCCGAGCCGCTGTCCGCGTCGCCGGAATCGTCCGACGTCACGCCCGCGTTCATCTTGTCCTTTACCGGGCGGTCGTCGTTAAAACCCGTCGCATCCTGCGTCCGCTGTCCGCCGCACCCCACAAGCGTCAGCAGCGCCGTTCCCGCCGCCGCGACAAATGCCGTGCGCGAAAGTACCGTCTCCCTCATCATTGTTCCTTTCCCGTTCTTTATCACCATGCCGAGAAACACATCCGGCATCGATTCACACATAAGCCGCCTCACGCTATTGACGAGGCAGCTCCGTCCAGCCAAAACCGGGTTCAAAACCATCGCGTGTACCGATCACATCGCCCGAACCGTTGACCCAGGCCTGGTCGGCCATCACCGAGACCTCGACATCGGTGCCGTCGGGTCTGGCGTAATGGTTGACCCCGCGAATGGCATCGGAATACGAGGCGGCGCCCGTCCCCACGCCCGCGCTGGAAAAATTGGCGGCGCTGGCAGCCATATTCGCGGCGTGCTGACGGTCGCTGCGATCGAACCACGCCTGCTGGTAGCTGTCGAACGCCGCCTGTTGCGAGGCATGCATCTGTTGCCAGGCTGCAAACTGCTGTTGCTGCTGGGCAATGTTCATCTGCGTGCGTTGGCGCTGCTCAAGCACCATCTGCTGCTTTTGAGCTGACGCCTCGCGTGCAATCGCCGGATTGAGCCGCAGAGTCGACGCCATTGATGCAAGCGCCGTGGAGGCCGCCTCGTCCAGGCGACCTTCTGGCGCAACCAAACAGAAGCTGTCCCTGATACGCCACTGCAGCAGGTCGGCCGCACCCAGCTCGAACGACGCTCCGTCCGGGCAACCGCCTCGACCCGTGGGCTGTTCTTGCGCGACGCCCCGTCCCGCCGCTGCCGCCGCCTTGCGCTCGCGCAGGCGCTTGCCCAAAACACCGCCGATCAGCCCACTCGAAAGGCCCGCGCCCAGCAGCGCCTCGGCCCCAGCGGCAACACCTTTGCCCATAGAACCCGCGACGCCTCCGATTGAAAACATATAGCCCTCGACTTTGGCCGCCACCGCGAGCTCGGTGGGCACCGGAGCGCCCGTGAGCCGATATCGACGCATGCGGCACTCATAGACCACATCACTCGGTTCCATCGAAAAGCCCTGGATTGCAAAGTCGTTTGCCGCCTCGCGCTTTACGCGGGCACGCTCGCGCTCGATATCGACCGCCGCGCTCGATGGGTACGGTTGCTCGGCAACAACCTCTGCCCGCGCGCCCAGCCGTGCTGCACAGGCCTGAGCCAGCTCGTCGCAAGCTGCCTCCACGTGCACAAACACCTTGCGTTCGGTTTGCGTGGGGATACGCTTGGCAACGGCGCCCGCATCCACGTAGCAGAGCTCGGAGCGGTACATAATCCGCTCACCCATCGGACCCGCCGCCGTCACGCCAACCGAAATCGGGCAGTCGAAACTGCCGCTGCGCTCAAGATGCGCTTCTTCGATATGCCAGCCCCGCGGCAGCACCACCTGCGCGAGTGCCTGGCCGCCAGAGGTATCGCATGCGGCATGAAGCTCAAGGTCACCGATGTGAGGCGCATCCGTCGTGGCCGCGTCACGAGACGACGACGCGACTCCGGCAGTCTCCACCGGCGCATCGGCCGGCGCGTCCACACTCGGGTCGCCGCCTTCGTCCACATCGTCATCGGCAGTCGCCCCATCTGTAGCCCCCACGGCGCCCGGGTAGCCCACAACGCCCTCAAGTCGGACGCCGCACCCCGGGCAAAATCGCACCGGCACGCCGGCGACCCGAGGCAGCTGCGCCCCACACGCCGGGCAGAATCTCAAGTCACTCATCCCGTACATCCCTAATTTCGTTAGCTGTTTTTGATTGCGGCAAGCTGCCGCCATAACTCATCGGCACCGTTAAGTCGATACGCCGTCTTATCGAGCACGATGTTTTTGCCCTCAAGTTCTACCGATTGCTCCGAGCCATCCGTATAGACAAAGACGAGCGTTCGGCCGGCATCGCTCGTCCGCTCATCCACCGCATCCCCCACGGTGCAGCCATCGAGCGCGGCAAAAGTCGATGCGACCAGTTCGTCATCGTCGGTCTCATAGGCCGTCCGCGCCTCCCCGTCCTCGATAAGCTTGACCGCCACCGGAACGGCAGCGCAATCGTTGAGCGACACTTGCGCGGCAGTCTTTCCCTGAGCGCCATGTTCGCCGGCAACGTAAACTCGCATGAGTGTCACCGCCGCGGCAAAGACCACCACGGCGATAAGCGCGCCCGCAATTTTATTAGACGCGCAACCCCGAGACGCCATAGGTGCACCCCCTCCGTTCTGCTCTGCTCAGCATCACATTCATATGCCTTTGAGCACCAAAACGGCAGGTGACAAATGTCTCATATTCATATTTTTGCAGGTAAAAAACCACCACAAAGGTGCCTGTCCCCTTTGTGGTGGTTAGCTAGTCTTGGGGTGTCCAGGACCAGAAGAAGTTGATGAGGGCTACGCGCGAGGAGGCACCGGTCTTTTTGTTGATCGAAGCGATGTGGCGATAGAGCGTGGAACGCGAAAGGAAGAGTGCCGCCGCCACGTCCTGCACGCTGTCGTCCGAAACGACCAGTGCCTCCAGAACATCGCGCTCGCGCTTGGTGAGCCCAAAGGCGGCAACGAAGCCATCGAGCCGATCGTCAAACGAAAGCTCCGGCGCCTCCAGGGGCACCGTGTCGGCCTGGCCGGGCTCACAGCTCACGCCAAGATCGTCGGTGGCAAGCGCCAGCCTGCCGCGCGTCGCCTCGCCCTCACCGTCTTGTCCAAACTGTCCCAACAGCGAAATCGCGATGCCGACAAACAGCACGAGCACGACGCTCACTGCCGCCAGCACGTTTTGACTCGAGATAATCGCCACTGCCGGAGCCGTCACGAGCATCGAGCAAACGTTGTTGATAACACGGCCCATGCACGGCCACAGATACGCCCAGCGGGCATACATCGAAATCGCGGCGAACTTCGCGGTGAAGAACACCACGAAAAAGCCCGTGCCAAGGTAAAAGATAATCGTGGCGGCAAGCGTGTTGCCACCGTTGCCATCGGTGATAAGTACAAAGAACGAGAGCGTGGACAGCATGGCGGCGCACGTCATGATGATATTCATATACGAACGCCCACGCAGGTCATACAGGACGCCGGCGGCAAGGGCGCTCACAACCAGCAGCAAGCGCGGCCAGTCGCCCAGATCGATAGCGCCAGCGGCATGCGAGGTCGTAAGGCCGGCATTGAGGGCCGCGAACACGCCGGTGAGGCAAGCGGTCGCCACCGTCAGACGCACCACGGCACCCTGAAAGGCCGCCTTTGCCTCGGGGTCATCGTGCCACCTGGCGCCACGCTCCGACGCATCGACCGATAGCTCGGCAATCTCGACCTCGAACTCGGGCGCAGGCTCATCACGCAATTTAGCGCGGCGGACACCGTGAAGCAGCCCCACCAGCGCAATCGCACAGGCAATGAGAACAGACTGCTGGGGAATGCCCGCAGGCATCACCATATGGTTGAGCACCTGCACCAAAATGCCCACAGCATAGGAAACCGCCACGGTGCGCGCCAGGCAGGGCGTCTGCGCAAAACGCCGCGCAAGATTGGCATGGGCGGTCGATCCGCAATAGCCCAGGGCGCAGCACGCCACCAGGCCGCCGGCAATTACTACCTCAAACCGCATTGCCATAATCATCAGCAGCAACGCCGATACCAACAGCACGCCCGTAATATCGCTCGTCGCATCGATCGTCTGGGGACGGCGATAGTACAGAAATGGGCGCACGAAAAAGCCAATCACGCTCGCGCCGACAACGATGCTCTCGTAGATGACGACCTCACTCGATGGCACGAACTCGGCCATGCGCGCATCAAAGAAATACTCGCACGCCAAAAACGTGAAGAAGAACAGCGCTAGGCACAGAATCTCCCGCATGCCCCGGCGCAAATATGCGGTTGTGTCTCCCAGGTCCCTCATGGTAACCCCCACCCGCTTTGTTGTCCGGAACACCATTTTAATAAAGAACCAATCTCAATATCGAAGCCAAGTTCGAAATGTTGCAAATTCGACCCCAGCCGTCCGCATGACGCCGCGATTTTGAGCCGCATGACCCAGAAGGGGCGCGCGCGGTCTCTAGCTCGACAAAGAGTGTCCCCAACTGCCACTCATTTAAGCACTCATTTAAGTACGTCCCCAGTGAGTAGACAAAGGCTGCGACGGAATGGTTATGCAGGAACCATTCCGTCGCAGCCTAATGAAAGGGACTGGGTTGTAAATGTTGGAGAAGAGCCGTTAGCGCCCGGGGGCCAGGATCACCAGCGCGTCGTGCTCAAAGGGATGCTGCGCCACGCGCACGGTGCCGTCACCGTTGTCACGGACGGGCAGCTTTGCGATGCGCTTGTCCTCCATGTCGAGGACCGTCGCCGTCCAGCCACGCGCGCCGTCGAGCTTAAACTTGAGCGCCGTGGTACGCGGCAGGTACGCGACGATGCGATCGCCAACGCGCGCCACACGGATGGACTCGCGCGCGTCGTCGAGGAGCTCCTGCGCCGGAACCACGGCAAGTGCATCGTCGGCAGCCGTAGCGCCTAGGGCGGCAAGCACGTGCTCGATCGCGCCAAAGTCCCACACACCCGCAAACTGCAGGCACTCTTGCCAGCGGAAGGGCATGTCAAAGCCCTCGCCCAGGACCGAACCCTGGCTGCGCGATGTTTGCCAGTTCCACACGCCGTGTGCGCCATAGGTCACGCCGGCACTGGCGCCGGCAAGAATCGACGACCATACGCTCGCGCGGCAATCCTGCGCGGTAAAACGCCAGTAGACGTTGCGCGACGCACCCATCTGCTCGTAGCAAGGCTCGGAGTTGACCATCGGCTTTTTGGGATAGTTGGCGATAAAGTCCTGCGGCAGACGCCATGCCTCGGGCTGGCCCTCGTAGTTGTGGCCGGGCTGGAACATATAAAAGTCCAGACGGTCCAGATACTGCGCCGGAATGGTGCGGTTACCGCGGTTGATATGCATGGTGCGCAGTGCCTCGGGCGCGCGCTTGACGACCTCGTCGAGGGCGTCCTCGTAATAGGCGATCGCCTCGTCGCCGGCAAAGTCGGTATCGCCCGCCACCACGTAGACGGGGTCGAACTCGCCCAGGTTCTCGACGACGCGGGCAACGTGGGCGCGAACCTCCTCACGCGGCATAATCTCGGCACCGCAACGCTCGGCGATCTTGGCACCCCAGGTACCGGGCACGTAGTTGCACCACATGAGCACGAGCGCCGGACGAATGCCGTGCTCGACGGCCGCGCGGCACATGGCGGCGGCACGATCCCAATACGCCTGGTTGGGGCAGGACCAATCAAAGTGCACGCCATCCTCGCTGGCATAGGGCCAAATGCCCAGGTCGGGACAGCAGCGATCCCACTGCGGCAACGTGTTGATCTGCAGCACGTTCATGCCCTGCTCGGCACGGCGGGTCAGGTAGTAATCCCAGTCGTTCTCGGCGATGCTCGTAAATGCGCTCCAGCACGTATCGGCAAACCAGAAGAACGGTTTGCCCTCGCACAAAAAGCCGTCCTGGCGACCGTTGGCGGTCAGCTTTCCCAAACTCATCTGCATGTCCTTTCGTTTGATAAAGGATTTGCGAACCGCCGGGGGCTTTCGCGATAACCCCGCGCGAAAGCCCCCGCCGCTTGGCAAACCATCGCGGGCGAATCCCATCCGCCCCCAATCAGTCTACCTTGCAAAAAAGACCCCGCCGGGCTTGCGCCTGACGGGGCCCTGTCGTGTAGGGGTCTTTTTAGACCGAATGGCTTGGCCTTAGGCCTCCATCTCGGCAAGCTCCTCCTTGGAGAAGCCGGAGACAAAGACGACGGCAGCGGCGATGACAAAGGAGATTGCCATACCAACGATAGCCCAGACGGTGTTCATCTGGCCACCCTGCAGGTAGTTGGTGAAGACCAGGAAGTTGGAGGCACCGCCTGCGAGGTAGTAGGTAACCCCCATGAGGCCGGAGAACACAGCGCCGATGGCACCGCCGATGAACATGCCGAACATGGTGCGACGGAAGCGCATGAGGATACCGAAGAGCGCGGGCTCGGTGACGCCGCCGGCGATAGCGGAGATGACGTAGCCGATGGCGAGGGACTTCTCGTCGGGGTTCTTCATCTTGAGGAAGGCACCGAAGGCGCAACCCCAGACAGCGGCCATAGCGCAGTTGGTGGAAACGAAGACGAAGGGATCGTAACCGGCAGCGATGATCTGAACCTGGGCGAGCAGGATGACGGGCATGTGCATGCCGCAGACCACGAAGAGCTGCCAGAAGGCGCCGAGGATGGCCATGACGATCAGGATGCCGATGCCGCCAAGGTCAGCAAGGCCGAAGAGGGCGTTGGCGATCAGCGTACCGATCTCGTTGCCGATCGGAGCGAGGACGATGAAGGCAATGGGGATCGTGACGATCATGGTGCAGAACGGCGTGAAGACCGTGGAGAGCACGTCGGGCATGACCTTCTTAAAGAACTTCTCGACGAAGTAGAGGACAGGCACCGAAAGGATGATCGGCAGGACGGACTGCTGATAGTTGGCAGCAGCGATCTGGATGCCGTAGACGGAGATGATGCCGCCGCCCTCCTGGGTGGCGACGCTCACCACGGAAGGAGCCATGAGGGCGCCACCGAGCAGCATGCCGAGCACCGGGCTGGCGCCGAGCTTCTTAGCCGCGGCATAACCCAGGTAGATGGGGATAAAGGTGAACGTGGCCTCGTACAGCGTGGTGTAGAGGAACGTATAGGTCGGGTCGTCGGCCGAGAGCACACCGAGCATGGTGGGGCCGAGGACGGCCGCGATGGTACGGAACAGACCGCCGGCCATGAGCAGCGGGATGAGCTGGGTCATGGAGCCCGACAGATAGTCGAGGATGATATTGGGCAGGTTCTTGAGCTCGAACTTCTCCTTGGGAGCATCGAGGTTCTCGTTGACGGCCTCACCCTGCTTGACACCGGAGATGGCGACGAACTCGGCGAGCACCTTGGGCACGTTCTGGCCGATGATGACCTGGAGCTGGCTGCCGGCAAACTGGCAACCCAGAACACCCTTGACCTTCTTGATCTTCTCCACGTCGGCCTTGCTGTTATCCTTGAGCGTCAGACGCAGGCGCGTCATGCAGTTGGTGGCAACGGAAACATTCTCCGCACCGCCCACGAGCTCGAGGACATCGGTGGCAATCTGCTTGTTATCTACTGCCATGGGACCCCTCCCCATATCTTCGTGTGCCAGCCCCCTTGGGCTTAGGCACGCCTTTGGCCCGGCGACTATAACCCCTTACGGTTGCCGGACCCTTGGATACGCTTTTGTAAACAAGGTGTTTACTGAACGTTTACGAGCTTTAGTTTACACGGAGCGCCGAATTTATGGCAATTTTGCCGTCTACAGTCCGGTGAACGGTAGGAAATCGGGGGTGAACGTATTTGAATGGCGGGAGATGGTCTCTTTGACCCTCTATTGATATATAGCCATTTACGTGGGATTTTATTTTGATGAACACCTCACTGATCTGTTAACTCATCAACAGAATCCCTGCTAGAAGCTAGTAAACATACGTTTAGTAGTTCACGACGTGTTCAATTTTGCCGTTTACCGAGTTCATCTGGTTATTCTTCAATTCTAGATTACACTAAACATGTTTAGTTTGTATTGCCGCAGATGCCAGGCATTCGCGGCGCAAGGGAGGCAGCTCATGGAACTCAAATTGTGTACCTACGCAACCGTCACCACCTTGGGCGACTTTGGCCCCTGGATCAGCAAGGTCGTACTCGACCTGCCCTGCACCGTGCGCGCCAACGACATCGACGCGAACACCTTCCATATATATGTAGAGCGTCACGAGCGCTCGGGCGATGTTCTGATGCGCAAGGAACGCGGCGCCGACCATGCCGCGCCCTCCGTGGGTTACATCGACATTCTCGCCGCATATCCGTGCGACGAGAACGGACGTAAGCTCGCCGTGGGCACCCATGTGGCGCTCGAGGTCGCCGAGCAGCGCCTGACCAAAAAGATCGAAGGCGGCGTCATGGGCTCGCGCATGCTCGATGACCAGTTGCACATCACGCAGCTCGCGGCTCTTCCCGGCAACGACGGCGACGATCCCACCTGCGGCCTGGTCTTCGACACCTGCCGTGGCGATATCTGCCCTGCGCTCAAAGGCTGGAGCAACGACACGCAAAAGACCGCCGTCGACGGTATCGCGCTCGAATACGGCTTCTTTGAGCCCAGCTTTAAGGCCGAGGACTCGGCATGCTTCAACCCCTTTGCGCCCGAGGCCACGGCCGTGCCCCAAAAGGCACCGCTCGTGGTGTATCTGCACGGCGCCGGCGAGGGCAAGGGCGCCACGCAGGGCGAAGGCGCCACGCGCGCCTATATCGGCAACCGCGTGACGGCCATCAGCCAGGCGCAGATCCAGCGCTACTTTGGCGGCTTTGCCTGGGTGCTCGTACCGCAGTCGCCCACGTTTTGGATGGACAACGGCGTCGAGCAGCTTGGTCACTCCAACCAGAGCATCTACTCCCCCGTGCTCAAGGCACTTATCGATGAGTTTGTCGCCGAGCATGCCGACCGCATCGACACCGACCGCATCGTGGTCGCTGGTCTTTCCAACGGCGGCTTTATGACCCTGCGCCTGTGCGCCGACTACCCCGATTTCTTCGCCGCGGGCCTTCCCTGCTGCGCCCCGTGGTACAACGCCACGGACGAGGACGTGGCCGCGCTCGCCAAGACGCCGCTGTGGTTTACGCACTCCAAGGGCGACGAGCTCGTGTCACCGCAACAGACCGTGCTGCCGCTCACGGCGCGCCTGCGCGATGCCGGCGCCAACGTGCACCTCACCTACTTTAGCCATGTCGAGGACCTGACCGGCGTGTATCGCGAGGCCGACGGCTCGGCCAAGAAGACGTTCAACCACGGCGTGTGGATCCACCAATTCAACGACCTGTGTTATCAAGACTTCGACGGGGGCAACGTACTCATCGACGGCGAGCCGGTGGGCTGCTGGGAGTGGTCGGCCAGGGTTTCGAGGTAACCATCCCATCGGGGGCTCTGACCTTTAGTTTTGTAAACGTCCTCGCGCATGAGCCCCGCTTATCCTGCTCCTTCGGAGCATCGGATAAGCGGGGCTCGCGCTGCGGAATGTTTACAAAACTAAAGGTCAGAGCCCCCTAAGTTAACGTTGTTCGAAACGCTGGTCGGCCGCTTCCGGCGGGCCGCCGGGTCGCGGGCGATGGGGGCGTGGGTCCCGTCTTGCCTTGCGCGTAACTGGCTGAATTGATTTTGATTGGAGCTGTTCCTATGTCCCAGAAGTTGACTCGGGTGATTGTTACTACCGATATGGAAGTCGACGATATGAACTCGCTTGTTCATTTGGCTCTGTATCTCAACTTGCTTGATGTTCAGGCTGTGGTGTATACGGCTTCGCAGTATCACTTTCTTGGGGATGGGGTTCATACGCTCGGCGAGGTGAATTCGCATTGGCGGACCAAAGGGCGGCGCTCTTATGAGTGGGCTGTTGTGCCTCATGAGCCCGATCCGCTAGCCGGCGAGCTTCGTGAGTATCGGCCGTTTCCCGAGCATTGGATTGAGAGTCTCTGGAGTAATGAATATGCCCAGGCTTGGCCGCAGTTGCAGGCAAATGCGGACGCCGCCGGTGAACCGCCGTTTCCCACGCCTGCCCAGATGATCGAGCGTACGTTTGTGGGAAATGTTGCCTTTGAGGGTGATGTGACTGAGGAAACTGAGGGGTCTCGCGTAATTGCGCAGGCGATTCTGGATGATGATCCGCGTACGTTATGGTTGCTCAGCTGGGGTGGTATGAATACGATCGTTCGCGCCCTCATGAGTATTGCCGAGCGCTATCGCGCCACGCCCGAGTGGCCCGCCGTGCAGCAGCAGGTCTATCAGAAGGTGCGCGTGATGGGCGTTGCCGATGGCGTGGGACAGGACAACTCGTGGCTCGACCATGGGCGCGAGCTCTTTCCCGAGCTCATCTTTTGGCGTACGCCCTATATGTATGGCAACTATTTCGACGCCAAAACAGCTCAGCCCGATACGCTGCCGCTGTTTAAGGCTCCCTGGCCCGAGCAGAATCTCACGCAGGGCAACGGCCCCCTCATGGCACGCTATATGCTCTATGGCGATGGTAAGGTCTACGAAAACGAACCCGAGCGCTTTCAGTTTGGCAAGCATGCCCGCCTGGATTGGGGCCTGGAAGGCATGCCCGCGGTGCAGTTTGAGCGCGGCGACTTCATGGCCGAAGGCGACAGCATGACCTATATTCCACTGCTGCCGTTTGGCCTGCGCGGCATCGACGACCGCGACTTCGATACGCTGCTGGGCCGCATGTTTCTTGATGGACACCCCGATGCGAGCGCGCCCGCCGGTTTTGCCTCCATCGGCACGCCCGCAGACGACAATCTCAATCCCTATCTGCGTGCCTATCAGGAAGACTTTGCCGCCCGCGCGCAATGGTGTGCCCATGATCCGGCAGCCTGCTCGCATCCGGCACATGTTGTCGAGGCCACGGCCGACCGCAGCGCCACAGCCGGCGAGCGCGTCGACCTTACAGCGACCATCGTCGACCCCGACGGCAAGGGCTTCGATGTACATTGGGATGTCGCCGTGGACCCGTCGAGCTATGCAGGCGCCCAGGATCTGTCGCTGTGGCAAGAATGCACGGTAGACACCGCTTTCATCGTGCCCGCCGACGCGCGGCCCGGCGACCGCCTTGTGCTCACCCTTACCGTGCAGACGCGCGCCGAGCGCCCCTGCAGCCGCTACGCCCAGGTCGCCGTAACCGTGGCATAGCAAGGACGGCGCCCACATTCGGCAGCCGCCGCATTCGACAAAGAGTGCCCCCAGGCGCCAAACGAGCGAGGATTTTTGGACACCCAAATGACGAGAGTGGATAATCCCCCACTTTGAGCCCACAAGCAGGCCAAAAATGGGAGATTATCCACTCTCGTTCTGCGAGCACTCATTGGGGACGTACTTAAATGAGTAGTTTCACTCATTTAAGTACGTCCCCAATGAGTAGGAAAAATGGGCCATGTGTCCCAGTTGTGGAGACTCGTTGAGCCGTCTGGGTATCGTGAAAGATCGCGCACTCCCCCATCATCAAAAGTGACACACGCTACCAGTTGATGGGAGGCAGCCATGGGCTTCTTTGACAAGATGTTCGAGAAGAAAGAGTGCGCGATTTGCGGTACCGAGCTGGGACTTCTAGGTAAGACAAAAATCAATGAAGGCTACCTGTGCAAAGAGTGCGCCGGCAAGCTCTCCCCCTACTT
>NZ_QSRV01000003.1:113613-117837 GCF_003437235.1 Collinsella sp. TF07-1 | reverse complement strand
TACTTTCACGGCTATCGCTCCAGCACCGCGGACGATATCCGCGAGCAGCTCGCCTACCGCGAGGCCAATGCCGAGCGCTTGGCGTCGTTCAACCCCACGCGCACGCTTTCTGCCGGGCGCACCAACATCATGCTCGACGAGGACGCGGGCCTGCTGATCATTACCTCGCAGAGCCGCTGGCGCGACGCCAATCCCGACATCATCGAGTTCTCGCAGGTGCTCGGCTGCGATATGGATATCGACGAGCATCGCACCGAGATCTATCGCGAGACTAAGGACGGCGAGCGCGAGAGCTACAACCCGCCGCGCTACGACCTGGATTACGACTTTAATCTGACCATCCACGTCAACACGCCGTACTTTACCGAGATCAACCTGCGCGTAAACGACTCCACCATCGATCAGCGCGGGTCCATCGAGTACCGCGAGGCCAAGCGACAGGCAACCGAAGTTCGCGACGCGCTAGTGCAGCTGCGCCAGGAGACGCGCGACAGCGTCGTGGCCGCCAAGGCCCCCAAGACCGCGGTCACCTGTCCCTTCTGCGGAGCCACCACCATTCCCGATGCCAGTGGGCGCTGCGAATACTGCGGCGGCGCCATCGGCGCATAGCCTCCGGCACGGAAAGGACCGATCATGGCCTTCGAGAGCGTCAACTATCAGTGCCCTGCCTGCGGTGGTCCCCTGCATTTTGCCAGCGCCGAGCAAAAGCTTGTCTGCGACTACTGTGACTCACGCTTTGAAGTCGAAGAAGTCGAGGCCCTCTATCGCGAGCGTCAGGACAAGGCAGACGCCAAAGCCGACGCGGCGGCGGCAGCACCCAAACCCGTGGCCGACGCCGCGGTACAGGAGCTCGCCCAAAACGCCGGCTACATCTGCTCGTCGTGCGGCGCCGAGCTCGTGTCCGACGGCACCGTCGCCGTCACCACCTGCCCGTACTGCGGCAACTCCGCCGTGGCGCCCGACCAGCTCTCTGGCGACTTCTCGCCCGACCTGGTGATTCCGTTTAAGCTCGGGCGCGATGACGTCACGGCCGCACTCAAGGAACACTACAAGGGCAAGATCTTGCTGCCCAAGAGCTTTGTCACCGGCAACCACATCGACGAGGTCCAAGGTGTCTACGTGCCGTTTTGGCTCTACGGCGCCCGCGTTGACGGCGAAGTGTATTTTGACGCGACCAACGAGACCGTGACCGAGGAATCCGATCGCACCGTCACGACCACCGACCACTACGATGCCTATCGCAAGGGCAATATCTCGTTTAAGCGCGTGCCCGTCGACGGATCGTCCAAGATGCCCGACGGCCACATGGACGCCATCGAGCCGTTTGACTACGACGCGCTGCGTCCGTTCTCGGTCGCATATATGCCCGGCTACATCGCCAACCGTTACGATGAGGATTGCGAGACGTGCAAGGCGCGCGCCGAGCGCCGCATGGAGGAGAGCACGATCTCGGTCCTGCGCGAGACCGTCGTCGACGAATACGACGATGCCACGGTCGAAAGCAAGCAGCTCGACTACACCTGGGAAGACAGCGACTACGCCCTGTTCCCCGTCTGGATGCTCTCCACCTCGTGGAACGGCAAGAGCTACCTGTTTGCCATGAACGGCCAGACCGGCCGCTTGGTCGGCGAGCTCCCCTGCTCCAAGCCCAAGCTCGCTATTGCCTCGGTGCTGTTCTTTGTGATCGGATTTATCCTCTCCCAGGTTCTCTTTATGGGGGAATACGCCTTCGATCCAGATTACCTCACCTTCGATATCGAGGGCATTCTCATCAACATCATCGCGCCGCTGATCATCGTGATTATCGGAGACGTGCTACTGGTAGGCCAGCTCAAGACGGCCAACGAGGCCGCCCACGCCGACGAGTACTGCGGCGAGCTCGACCTGACCGAGAAGCACGACACCTTCAGCCACACCGAGACCACCGTTGTCATGAAAGACGACAAGGACGACTAAGCAATCCAACCAATACCACCCGGCCTTTGACGAGAAAGGAAGATCACCATGGGACTCTTGAAAGCTGGATTGGGAGCTGCCGGCGGCGTCATGGCCGACCAGTGGAAGGAATTTATCTATTGCGAATCGATGCCTGCTGACGTCTTGGCCTGCAAGGGCAGCAAGCGCACCGGCGGTCGCAGCTCCAACACGCGCGGCGAGGACAACGTTATCTCCAACGGCTCCGTCATCGCCGTTAACGACGGCCAGGGCATGCTCGTGGTGCAAAACGGCAAGATCATCGAGGTTGCGCTGGAGCCCGGCGAGTTCGTCTTTGACACTGGCAGCGAGCCGAGCGTCTTTAGTGGCAACCTGGGCGACTCCATCAAGGAGACGTTCGCCAATATCGGCAGCCGCTTTACCTTTGGCGGCGACGCGGGCAAGGACCAGCGTGTCTACTTCATCAACACCAAGGAGATCATCGGCAACAAGTACGGCACCGCCTCGCCCGTGCCCTTCCGCGTGGTCGACAACAACATTGGCCTGGACGTTGACATCTCCGTTCGCTGCAACGGCGAGTATTCGTACCGCATCACCAACCCGCTGCTGTTCTATACCAACGTGTGCGGCAACGTGACCGATAGCTACACGCGCGATAAGATCGACAGCCAGCTTAAGTCCGAGCTGCTCACCGCTCTGCAGCCCGCCTTTGCCAAGATCTCGGAGATGGGCATCCGCTACAGTGCCATCCCCGGCCACACCACCGAGCTCGCCCGCGCGCTCAACGAAGTCCTCTCGGCCGACTGGCGCGACCTGCGTGGTGTCGAGATCGTGAGCTTTGGCGTCAACTCCATCGCAGCCTCGCAAGAAGACGAGCAGATGATCAAGGACCTGCAGAAGGCCGCAGTCATGCGCGATCCCACCATGGCGGCAGCCAACATTGCCAGCGCCCAGAGCGACGCAATGCGCGCGGCAGCCGCCAATCCCAACGGCGCGATGGCAGGCTTTATGGGCATGGGCATGGCAGGTGGCATGGGCGGCATGAACGCCAGCCAGCTGTTCGCCGCCGGCCAGGCACAGCAGCAGGCCGCCCCGCAGCCGGCTCCGACACCCGCTCCCGTACCGGCTCCTGCCGCTGCTCCCGCGGTCGGCACATGGACCTGCAGCTGCGGCGCCACCAACACCGGCAAGTTCTGCTCCGAGTGTGGCAGTCCCGCACCCGCCCCGGCACCGGCCAAGTGGTTCTGCCCCAACTGCGGCAGCGAAAACGGCGGCAAGTTCTGCAGCAACTGCGGAACGCCCAGGCCCTAGCCCCTCTATCTGGTAATTGGCGGGGGATCCGCCACCCCCGCATTTGCTTCTATGGGTTTCGTTCGATAAAGGAGGACACCATGAAGACAACGTTCAAAAAGTCCGTACTCGCATTTCTGACATGCGTCCTTGCGCTCGCCTTTGCCCTGACGGGCTGCAGCGGCGGCGGCAAAGACCCCAAGGCCAACTTCGTCGGCAGCTGGGAACTCTCGGGTGGAACCCTGGAGGGCGAAGAACTGACCGATGAGTACATGAAGATGCTCGAGGATTGGGGTGTGCACTGCGTCCTGATTCTCGATGAGGACGGTACAGGTGCCCTCGACCTGTTCCTTGAAGTCGTCGACCTTAAATGGGAGGCAAAGGACGCCACCACCGTAACCATCACCGCCGAAGACGAGTCGCATGACATGAAGCTCAAGGACGGCAAGCTCATCCTCGAAGAGGATGACGGCAATCTTGTCTTTACCAAGTCCGACAAGGACCTGTCCGGCACGGTGAAGAAGGATCGCGAGGCGGCCGAGAAGGAAGAAGAGATCGACGAGGCCGTCGAAGACGACGACGTCCAGAAGATTGAAATCTCCCCCGCCGTCACCGTTGCCGATGACGACCTGTGCACCATCACCATCACCGAGAAGTTCAAGGACGAGTGGGGCGACATCGGTTTTGTCGTCAACATCACCAACAAGAGCGACAAGGACCTGACCTTCTACGCTCCTTCCGGCAAGACCAACGTCAACGGCACCATGAAGGAACCCTGGTTCTCGGCTCACCTGATGCCCGGCACCAACGCCACTGAGGAATTCACGTTCTCGAACGGCACGCTCGATAGCCTTGACGACCTGGTCAATACGACCATCGGCATCGACGCCTACCTGACCGATTCCTACGAGGACGTCGCCTCCTACAGCGCAACCATCGCGTAGCGGCACGTAACATCAGCCGCGGATTGGCGGACACATCCGCGCACATGCCAGGCGG
>NZ_QSRV01000003.1:74871-113504 GCF_003437235.1 Collinsella sp. TF07-1 | reverse complement strand
TTTTTAGATGCAAAACGGCGGGCGGCCTATCTTTACGGCGCCAGAACACGGATGAGCGCACCGACTACGGGCGCTCCATATTGGGAACGATGCTGCCCTCGGTCACCGCATGTACGGCCAGGCGCATGATGTTGTCGTAACCGGTCTTGTTGAGGATCTCCGAGATGCGGCGCTTGATGGTGCCCTCGCTCATAAACAA
The DNA here is from genome assembly GCF_003437235.1 of Collinsella sp. TF07-1. Lineage (NCBI taxonomy): Bacteria > Bacillati > Actinomycetota > Coriobacteriia > Coriobacteriales > Coriobacteriaceae > Collinsella > Collinsella sp. TF07-1. The sequence goes on along the minus strand of NZ_QSRV01000003.1, from coordinate 113,305 downwards.
CTCGGCCGCGATCTCGCGACGACTTTTGCCCTCGCAGGCAAGGCGCAAAACCGACAGCTCGACATCGTCAAGGGCCGCCGTGCCCGAGAAAATGCTCTCGGGCGGCTTGGGAAACGTACAGTAGCCCACCAGCGTGGAACGCATCACGGCGAACAGTTCGTCGATGCCGACGTTCTTGTACACAAAGCTATCGACGCCCGCCTCGCGAGCCTGATCGACAAAGGTGATCTCGGGCATGCCGGTCATGATGATGACGCGACACTCGGGCAGCTCCTCTTTAATACGCGCCGCCGCCACGATGCCGTTTGAATCGTGTTCGGTGCACACGTCCATCAGTATCATGTCCGGGCGCTCCTTGAGCGCGACACCCAAGGCCTCGGAGGCATCGGCGATCGCGGCGACGACGGTCATATCGGGCTGGTCGCCAACGGAGCGCGCGAGGCTCTCGCGCAGAATGGCCTGGTCTTCGACTATAAGGACGCGGATCATGAGCTTCTCCTTTGGGACGTGTCGTTGGCGTTAAGCGGAATGGATACCGCAAGCGTAAAGGGCGGGGCGGCGTGGACCTCTAGGCTGCCACCCAGATCTTGCGCGACATGCCTCATACCTGGGATACCCGTTCCCTCGCGATACGATACGGGGGCAGGCGCGCCATCGTTAGAAACGGTCATCCGCGCAACAGCGCCGTCTTCCGACGTCTCCTGCCACAGGCGCACATGGACCTGATGGGCCTGTGCATGCTTGGTGGCATTGGTTGAGGCTTCGCGGATAATCTGCAAAAATGCGGCGGCGACACGCGCGTCGCTTGGCAGCTCTCCCTCCACATCGATCTGCACGCTCACCAGGCCAAAGGCATGGACGATATCGCCCAGTTGCTCTGCCGGTTCGGTGTCACCCCTGCTATGCAAGTCGGCGGCAATCGAGCGCAGCAGCGGATCGATCTGCTCGAGCGACTCGTCATCCAGGCGCCCCTCCTCAAGATAACGATGGAGGATGGACAGGCGCTGACCGATCACATCGTGCACACGGGCGCGCATACGCAGATAGGCCGCATTGTCAGCAACTTTTTTGACTTCTTCGATCTGGGCTTGGAGCTCTTGGCCCGCAAGCTCAAGCAGGTGGTTGGCTTGCGCCAGGCGATCATGAGCATGCGCATACTCTGTTACATCCAGGCCGATAATGCGCTCGAAGAGGCGGCCCGAAACCATAACGTCATCGTGCACAAACAAGCGAATCTCGGCGGGAGAAACCTCGACCACAACGCGCGCCTCACCAAAGCGGTCCAGATTAATGCGCACGCGGTTCTTGCTGCTTTCGGGCATTTGCATGCTGAGTTTGCGCAGGTCGTTCCACGTACCGCTCATATCGCCTAGGTCGGTGGGCATATGAAGCTCCACCAGGTTTTTTCGCATGCAGCGGTTCATGAGCAGCGGACGGCCCCTCGGGTCCAGATACAGGATGCCCACGGGAATCACGTTGATGGTTTCGATCGTCGAGAACGTAGTGATATCTTCCTGGCGGTTACGGACGTCCATCAAGAGCGCCGCGATGGAGCGGAACAGGAAGAACGCTCCCTCCGCGATAAGGATAAGGGCCCACGCCGAGCCCACGGCAAAAACCACCGGCGGTGTAACGGCGACAACAAGCAGCAGCTCGGCCAGCATGACGGGGCGACGATAGTGCACCATAAGCAACACGCCATAGGCAAAGATCGCGGCATTGAGCCACAGCACTCCGCCCATTGCCCTGGCGCAAACGTCAAGCGGCGCCACCAGATACGAGCCAGACGACGCGAATAAGATGAGCACCGAAATCATCAGGTGAAGCACAAGGCTCGCCTCGTAGGCGCAAATCACCTTACGGTTATAGGACGAGCGGCGCGATGCGATGAGCGGGACGTGGATCATCTGCAGACACGCAGCCAGGGCAAAGACAACATCGAGCGCAACGATTTGGGGAAGGATGAGCGAAATCTGCATCGTCACTCACCCGCCCTCGGCATCAAAACGATCATGCGCAGCTGGCCGGGCTCGCCCTCAAGGCGGCATGCCACGTTGCGCCCCTGCAGCGCACTTTCGAGTTCATGGGCGGCCGGTGTCTGAGACAAGTCTTCCTCATCGTTGGAAAAAAGCGTGGCGCGCAGCTCGACACTGCACCGGTCATGGTCGCCCAAGTGATACATAAGCGCCGGATGGTCGGTGGTGTAGGCAAAAAACGCAAAGTCATACACGCAGTCGTACAGGGCACTTACCGTACTGGCGTGCATCGGGCGCCGTATGGCGATAATCGAGGCGCAATCGACATCGATGGTGCGCAGGTCGCTTGCGAGCTCGTTGGCAATGAGCTGAATGCGGTCGCGATCAAAACCGCTCTCCCCGTGCTGTGCCAACGTGAGCGACCCCTTGCGCTTGCAATACGCGACGAGCATCTTGGCGCGCTGCAGCATGCGGTAACGCTCGTGCGAAGACGCTTCGTCGGTCAACGGCGGTAGCGAGCTCAGCAGGTCGTACATCCCTTCGAGCGCACGGGCAAGCGCCTGGTCCACGTCTTTGACCAGCAAGGTCTCGGCCTCTTGATCTGCCAAATGCGTCTTAAGGTCGTAGTCGGCGGCGAGCAGCTCGTTTTGACGCTGCAGCTCCATGCGACGACGCGCCAGCTCACGGTTAAGCTCGTTGAGCTCCGACACGTCTTGGGCAAGCAGGGCCGATCCGCCCAGCAGTAGAAAGGCACGGTACATCACATCGGGATCGGACGCCACGGCAAAGGCATGGGCGCGACCGTGCTCCTGGGCCCGCAACTCCTCGCGCACGCCTACCGGCATTGGCTTTGACGCCGGCGTGGCATAGGCTTCATGCAGGTCGCGCGTTAGAACTTTGAGGTCGAGCGGCAAGGTGTCGAAGATGCCGGCGATGTCGTGATACGACGGAATGACACCGCAATCGAGACAGATTTCCATCGCCACCACGCACAGGACGCAATAGACGAGCGAAAAGTTGAGCCGCCATGCCCAGGGCACGCGCAACGCATACGAGATGGCAAAGAATGCGCCACCCAGCAGTACGAGCGCCGCCGTGCCCGAGAAACGCTGGATGCGAAAGGACGAGGACCGACCAACCAGGATAAAAAAGGCCACGAAGTCAAAGGCCGTCCACACGAGGACAGCGAAATAACCCCAGCCGTACGTGTAATCGTTGCTCCAGGTGTCGCTTGTACGGTCAAAGCGGAAGACCTGCTGGTGAAAATCGTTGGTGAGCACAAATCCGATAAGTAGGATGGCCACAATCCACAGCGCAGCGCAGTAGCGGCGACCCAGGCGGTGTTGCTCCAGGCCCGCAAGGCGCAGACCACACAACTGGTAGAGCAGCGGAATGAGCGTCATGGGCACGTAGTACAGGTACCACAGCACGGTGGCATAGAACGGCGTGAACGACTTATATTTGAGAATGACCTCAATCATCCAGAGGGCACAGATAGCGGCGATGGCAACAAGGCGCCGACGCAAGACGTAGTCCAGGCAGCGCAGATAGACCGATACGCCCCAGATCGAAAATATGATCGCGGCGACAAGCAGCGGAAGGGAGCTCGAGTGGACGAGCGCATCCACGACCTCTTCGGACACCTCGCTATAGGCGGGCACAGCGTTAGAAAGTTTGGGGTCGAAGGCGAACAACGCCGGCAAGACTGCCAAAAGTATAAGGAACAGCGCGGTAATGGCGCCAGCGAGAGCGAATACGCGGCGGCGGTATACACGATGCGATATGCCGACAAGGAATCGCGGCATGGCAAAGAGCCTGCCGCCCCTAAGATCCGCCACGGGCGCGGATCGGGCGGCCGCGTGGCCAATATGTCGCTCGCGGGTACCCATAGTGCTTTTAGTGTACCGACAGGCAGGCCCAAAAAGCGGGCCACATGTCCCAAAATCCGCAGACGGCAGGGAGTGTCCCCAGCGACTAATCATTTAAGTACGTCCCCAATGACTACCAATGACGAGAGTGGATAATCTCCCACTTTGAGCCCACAAACAAGCCAAAAACGGGAGATTATCCACTCTCATTCTGCGGGCACTCATTTAAGTACGTCCCCAATGAGTGCTTTTTTGACAAAGCGCCCGGCGAGCACAAGCTGCTCGCCGGGCGCTTTAGTTAGGAAGCTGTGGTTGTTGGGAAAACCTTAGGCCAGGTCCTCGCCGTTCGTCTCGATGACGTGTTTATACCAATCGAAGCTCTTCTTTTTGGAACGCTTGAGGGTGCCGTTGCCTGCGTCGTCGCGGTCCACGTAGATAAAGCCATAGCGCTTGGACATCTCGCCCGTGCCGGCAGACACCAGGTCGATCGGGCCCCAGGTGGTGTAGCCCAGCAGGTCAACGCCGTCCTCGGTCACCGCATCGCGCATCGCGGCGATGTGCTGGCGCAGGTAGTCGATACGGTAGTCGTCGTTGATGGAGCCATCCTCCTCGACAACATCCTTGGCGCCCAGACCGTTCTCGACCACAAACAGCGGCTTCTGATAGCGGTCGTACAGGTCGTTGAGGGTAATGCGGAAGCCTAGCGGATCGATGGCCCAGCCCCACTGGCTCTCCTGCAGGTAGGGGTTCTTGGCGCCGGCGAAGGCGTTGCCCTGGGTGCGCTCGACATCGGGGTTATCGGCACCGGCGGAGCAACGGGTGCTGTAATAGCTAAAGCTGATGAAGTCGACGGCGTTGGCGGCCAGAATCTCGCGGTCCTCGTCCGTCATGCCCACATCGATGCCCAGACGCTCGAGCTTCTTGACGGCATAGGCCGGGTAGTAACCGCGGCTCTGAACGTCGACGAAGAAATAGTTGCTCTGGTTGTCAATCTGCGCCTGGCGCACATCGCCCGGACGGCAGCTGTAGGGGTAGTAGCTACCTGCGGCAAGCATGCAACCGATCTTGACCTCAGGGTCGATCTCGTGAGCGATCTTGGTTGCCCAAGCGCTGGCGACGAGCTCGTTGTGGGCGGCCAGGTACTCGACGGCCTCCTTGTTCTCGCCCTCCTCAAAGACCAGACCGGCACCCATAAACGGCAGGTGCAAGATCATATTGATCTCGTTGAAGGTAAGCCAGTACTTTACCAGGCCCTTGTAGCGGGTGAAGATCGTGGTCGCGAGGTTCTTGTAGAAGTCGATGAGCTTGCGGTTGCGCCAGCCGCCGTACTCCTTGATGAGGTGAATCGGGCAGTCGAAGTGCGTGATGGTCACGAGCGGCTCAATGCCGTGCGCCTGACACTCGCGGAACACGTCCTCGTAGAAGGCCAGGCCGGCCTCGTTGGGCTCAGTCTCGTCGCCGTTGGGGAAGATGCGGGTCCACGCCAGGCTCATGCGGAAGGTCTTAAAGCCCATCTCGGCAAAGAGGGCGATGTCCTCCTTGTAATGGTGATAGAAATCGATGCCGGTCTGCGCGGGGTAGTAATAGCCGTCCTCGAAGTCGAGCATCTTGCGCTGGCCGGAGACCACCGCATGGCGCTCGGGGCCGTGCGGCGCCACGTCCACGTTGGCCAGGCCGCGGCCATCCACGTCATAAGCGCCCTCGCACTGGTTGGCAGCCGTCGCGCCGCCCCACAGGAAGTCTTTACGGAAAGCCATACATCGATCCTTTCACACGCTGTTTGTCGTGGTTTCAGTATCCCCGTAAGCAGCGCGCTACTCAACGGCAACGACGCAGGCCGACACTTCTTTTCGCACACGGCGGCCCGGTAGCCGCCCCTGCTTGACACTTTCTGATACCGCCGCCCCAAACCACCACAAAGGGGACAGGCACCTTTGTGGTGGTTGGGGACGGTTTGTCTCGATCTGCAACAGGTAGGCAGCCAAAACCGGGCTTGGTGTTACAGATCGAGATTTTTGGGCAGCCCCCCGCAGTTTGTCTAAATCTGTAACAGGTAGAGACGATTTAGCCCGCTAGATGTTACAAATCGAGACGGAAGATGCTAGTCACAGGCGATGTCGAGGTTCTTGCCGAAGAGGCCTACGTAGCCGCCCTCGGCAGCCTTGGGGCTGTCGGCGTGGCAGAGGACCCACTTGTCGGCCTTCCAGTAGCAGTAGCTGTCACCGGCCGAGGGCATGTCGGCTGCAGCCTCGGGGCGCGGACCATTGGTGCCAGCGGGAAGCGCCACCATCACCTGGAAGCCGCCGTCGTCGACCATGCACGGCGTGTAGTGGAGCGTGGTGTTGAAGACTTCGACGACCGTACCCGCCGGCACGCGGAACGCCTTGACGCACGCGGTGTCGAGCTTGCCGTCCTCGATCTCCCAGCGATGCGCCACAAGCAGGATAAAGTCGCGGGCACCCAGGTTAAACTCGCTGGCGCGGTGATACTCCAAGCAGTTGAGCTGCGTGTTGTGGCCATTGCACCAGCCCAGCTGGAAGGGTCGGCCGCCAAACATGAGAAAGCCCAGTTTATCGGCATCCTTGACGCCCTCGAGCTCCGGCGCACTTGCTACGTACTTGCTGCCCTCGGGGATGGGCGTGGCAGAGAGCGCCTCGAGCACGGGCGACGTGAGCTCGGACGGAACGTTATCCCAAACGTTGCCATAGGATTTGAACTCGGGATCGTTGACAGAGTAGATATGCATGTTCACTCCTGTTCGTTTATGTGACAGTACGAACATTCTAGAACAAACATAAGCTATTTTGAACGCCCATCCCGACCACTCAACAAAAAGGCGCCCCCGCATAAGCGAAGGCGCCCAATGCGCGCGTTTTGGACGATAAAGTCCTTACGCCTGCTGATAGTGCAGGTGCTTCTCGTCGATATCGGCCAGGTCACGGTCGAGATAGCGGCGTGCGAGCCAGTTTGCCATGGGGAGGTTCTGGTCCAGATAGTTGCCGCACTCCTCGGGAGCGGCACCGGGGACATCGCCCTCAAAGCCAGCAACAAACTCGAACAGCTCGCGCACGAGCGGCAAGATCTCCTCACTCGTCACCTCGCCAAAAACGACGAGGTAAAAGCCCGTGCGGCAGCCCATGGGACCAAAGTAGACAATGCGGCTCGACCACTCGGCATGATTGCGGAGGAACGTGGCGCCCAGGTGCTCGATGGTGTGGCACTCGGCCGTGTTCATGACCGGCTCCTTGTTGGGCGTGGTCAAGCGCAGGTCAAAGGTGGTGACGGCGGCGCCGGTCGTCGGATCGCGGTCGATGCGGCTCACATACACGCCGGGCTCGAGCAGCAGATGGTCAACGGAAAAACTCGCGATGCGCTCCATGGCAGATCCTCTCGATAGTTAAATTGGGACGGGGCTCTTTTAGCTGGTTCGAATGATCACACCAATCATACCAGTCAAAAAAGCCCCGTCCCAAATGAGCTACCCGGGACGGGGATCAATGAGTTTTAAATCCCCGTCCCAGAAAAATCATTCTAGGCAGTGTACGAGATGGTGGCGGCTACGGCATGACGCCAGCCGGCGATCTTTTTGGCTCGCTCGTCGGCAGACATGGCAGGCTCCACGATGCCGCGGGCGCCGTAGACGTCGACGACATCGCGCGCGTACATGCCCAGCGCAATGCCGCAGGCCCAGGCCGCGCCCAGACCGCTCATCTCGTCGTTGCTCGCAATGCGGATGGGCGAGCCGACCAGATCGCTCTCAAACTGCATCAGGTACGCGTCGCGCGTGGGACCGCCGTCAACACGAAGCTCGGCCAGTGCCGCGCCCGAATCCTCGACCATCGCATCGATGACGTCGAAGATCTGATAGGCGATCGACTCGTCGGCGGCCTTTACGAACTCCGCACGGCCCGTGGTGCGCGTCATGCCAAAGACGCAGCCCTCGGCGTCACTCGCCCAGTACGGCGCGCCCAAGCCGGTAAACGCCGGCACAAAGTAAACGCGGCTCGCCGGATTGGCGGCATAGCACAGGTCGGTGACTTCCTCGGGATTGTTGATGAGCTCCAGGTCGTCGCGCAGCCACGTCTTGACGGCGCCGGCGTAGCTCACGTTGCCCTCGAGCACATACTCGGTCACGCCGTCCATACGCCACGCAAGCGAGCTCGAAAGCCCGTGCGAGCTGGCAACGAACTCGTCGCCAACGTTCATCATGACCGAGCTGCCGGTGCCATAGGTCGCCTTGGCCATGCCGCGGCTGTGGCAGCCCTGGGCAAACAAGGCGGCATGGCTGTCGCCGAGTACGCCGTGAATGGGCACGGGCGCCGGCAAAAAGCCGCCCAGGTCCGTCATGCCGAACGGGCCATCGGAATCGGTCACCTGCGGCAGGCAGGCTGCATCGACGCCAAAGGCCTCGCACACCGGCTCGCTCCAGCAGCCACGGCGCAGGTCGAAGAGCTGCGTGCGGCTGGCGTTAGACCAGTCGCAGCGAAACTCCGCGCCACCCGTGAGCGTCCAGACCACCCAGGCATCGATGGTGCCCAGACACAGCTCGCCTGCCGCCGCGGCCTCGGCAGCCGTGGGAACGTTCGCGAGAATCCAAGCCATCTTGCCCGCCGGATAGTAGGGCGAGAGTACCAGACCCGTCGTGTCGCGCACCAGCTCGGCCACGCCCTCGCGCGCGGCCAGCTCGTCGCACAGCTCGCGGGCGCGGGCGCACTGCCACACCACGGCGTCGCACAGTGGCTCGCCCGTCGTGCGCCTCCAGGCAACGGTGGTCTCGCGCTGATTGGAGATGCCGATGCCGGCGACGTCGGCCGGATCGACCCCGGTCTCCTCCACCACGGCGCGTGCCACGGCCAGCACGTTGGCGGCGATCTCGGCTGGATCATGGCTCACCCAGCCGGCCTCGTTGACAATCTGGCGATGCGGGCGATCGGCACGTTGAATCAAATGGCCGCCCTCGTCCACCAGCAGCGCCTTGGTGCCCTGCGTGGATTGATCGATTCCGATGATGTATTTGCTCATGTACTCTCCTGTCTCCCCCGTCGATTCAAAAACTACAACCCGACGGACAAGGAGCGAGCGGCCGACCGGCTCATGAGAGCGCAGCCGGCCTGCTCTGAATTCAACCTAAAAGGATTGGTGCAAACCTGTCCCCGATGCACCAATTACTCTGCGGGAAGGAACTCGGCGACCGTCTTGGCAATACCCTCGCCGGTGAGCCCGTAGTGCGCGAAGACCTCGGGGCTCGTGCCGGTGATGACCGGCGCGTCGGGCAGGGAAAGGCACTTGACCGGACGCGGGCAATGCTCGCCCACCACCTGCGCGACCATGGAACCCAGGCCACCGAAGGGGCTGTGCTCCTCGACGGTCACGACGGCGCGCGTGGCACCGGCGGCCTCGATCACGGCCTCGGCGTCGAGCGGCTTGACGCAGTACATGTCGAGCACCGTTGCCGAGATGCCCCGCTCGGCCAACAGATCGGCGGCGTCCACGGCATGGCGGACCATCTCGCCGGTGGCGACGATCGTCACATCGGTGCCGCGACGCACCCAGGTGGCGCGGTCCATCTGGAACGGGCACTCGTCCTCGGTGTACACGTCCTCGACCGGGTTGCGGCCCACGCGGATGTAGGCCGGCTTGTTGTCGGCGACCAGGGCGCGCACGAGCTCGGCGGTCTGGAAGCGATCGCTCGGCAGATATACGCGCATGTTGGGAATCGCGCTCATGGCGGCGATATCCTGCGCGGAGTGGTGACTCATACCCAGGGCGCCATAGGACACGCCGCCCGAGATGCCGATGAGCTTGACGTTGGTGTTGGAGTACGAAACGTCGACCTTGCACTGCTCATACGAACGCGTGGTCACAAAGGACGCCGGCGAGGCGGCCCAGGCCTTCTTGCCGCACGAGGCCATGCCGGCGGCGATGCTCACCAGGTCCTGCTCGGCAATGCCGACCTCAATGGACTGCTGGGGATACTGATCGAAGAACGGCGTGAGCGATGCGGAGCCGCGGGAGTCGGAGCACAGGACGACGATGTCTTTATCGGTTGCGGCGGCCTCGAGCAGCGTGTCGCAGATAGCCTTGCGGTTGGCGATCTTGTTAGCCATTGATAGCCTCCTTATGGGCAGCGAAATCGGCGATGATCTGGGCATATTCCTCATCGTTGGGCAGGTGATGATGCCAGGCGGCCTTGTCCTCCATAACCGGCGAGCCGTAGCCCTTCACCGTGTTGAGGATGATGACCGTGGGCTTACCCTTGGTCTCGGCGGCCAGCGTCAGCGCGGCGTCGATGGCCTGGACGTCGTTGCCCGGAATGGACAGCACGTTCCAACCGAAGGCGGCCCAGCGCTCCTCCTGCGAATCCTGCTTCATGACGTCCTCGGTGCTGCCGCTGATCTGCAGGCGGTTGCGGTCCACGAGCGCGCACAGGTTATCGAGCTGGTAGTTGCCGCCGCTCATGGCACCCTCCCAGACCGAGCCCTCGGCAAGCTCGCCGTCGCCCATGATGGTGTAGACGCGGTAGTCGCGGCCATCCATCTTGCCGGCAAGCGCCATGCCCACAGCCACGGGCAGTCCGTGACCCAGCGAGCCCGAGTTCATCTCGATGCCCTTGAGCTTGTTGTTGGGGTGGCCGATGTAGGGGCTGCCGAACTTGGAGAAGCGGGCCTTGATGTCATCGAGGTCAAGATAGCCCTCGTGGCAGAGCACCGCATAGTAGGCCTCCATGGCGTGGCCCTTGGAGAGTACAAAGCGATCGCGGTTGGGATCGTCGACGGTCTCGGGCGAAATGTTGAGATGGTTAGCGTAGAGGGTCATGAGGGCATCGATCACCGACATGTCGCCGCCGATATGGCCGCCGGCGCCAGCCATGATGATATCGACGCAATCGCGGCGAAGGTCCCAACGCAGGGATTCAAGCTCTTCGATAGTTGCCATTTCTACTCTCCTCGCAGGTAGGCTTTGACGTCTTCTTCAATCGGGTCGTATAAGTCGGGGGCAATGCCGATGTACTTGCACGCCTCGTAGAGCACCGGCACCACGCTGGCGTGAATGGCGACGCAGTGGTGGATGTAGGGACCCTCGACGATCTTGGCCTCGAGGCGCTTGAGGTTGTCGACCTCGACCCACAGGTAGGTGCCCATGCCGGCCGGGCCGTCGATGCCGCGGGCATTGCCCAGCAGCAGCGAGTACTCGCCGTTGTCGCCGTCAAAACGGGCAAGGGTGAGGTCGCCGTGCTTGGCCTCGGCCGTCAGCGCGCCGGGATGATCGAACGCCAGCGGATAGGTGAGCTTGGGCTTGACGGCCGCGCAGCTGCAGGGCCAGGGGCCGCAGTGCTGCAGCAGCTCGCCGTTCTCGTTATCGGGATGACGCACGGTCCAGTCGGCGAACATGCCGCGGTGACGACCCAGATCGGCGGCCTCGACCATCAGCGCGGTGATGGCGCCGTGGATATCGGTCTCGCATACGATAGGGATGCCCATCTCGTTGAGGATGGCGTTGGCGGCGCAGGGCATAATGCCCAACTCGTCCTGCAGGGCGTTCCAGCACTGGATGGCACCGGCGTTGCAACCGTACTTCTCGACCAAGCGCTTCATGGCGATGGCAAGACCGGCAACCGCGGGAACCTTATCCTCGGGGATGCAGATCTCAAAGCTGTCGGCAATGTGGGCGAGCATGGCTGCCATGGCCTGCTCGTCGGCCTGGGCGTCGCGCACGGCCTGGACAAGCTCGGTCATGGGGATGGGCGAAAGCTGGATGTTGAACTTCTCGAGCAGCTCGCCCTCGTTGCACATGGTCGACCAGAAGTCGAACGGACGGGTGGCCATCTGCAGAATACGGGTGTGCTTGAAGGTCTTGACCACGTTGCACACGGCCAAAAAGTCCCAGACGCCGCGCTCGAACTCGGGATCGGTCAGGCGGCAGTTAGTCATGTAGGTGAAGGGAACCTGGAAGCGGCGCAGGACCTTGCCGGTGGCGAACAGGCCGCACTGGCTATCGCGCAGGCGGGTGCCGTCGGGCTCGGGGCGCTCGTCGCGCGGGCCCCACAGCAGCACGGGCAGGCCGAGCTCGCGGGCAAGGCGGGCGCAAACGTACTCGGTACCAAAGTTGGCGTGGCACAGCATAATGCCATCGACGCCCTCGGCGCGGAACTTCTCGACGATAGGCGCGATATGGCTGTCGTCGAACAGCAGGCCCTCGTCGTTGATGTCGTCGATATCCACGATGTCGACGCCGATCTCGCGCAGGCGATCAGCCGTCAGGCCGCGATACTTGATTGCGTCCGGCGCGCTAAAGATGCTGCGGCGCGTGGGCACGAAACCGAGCTTGATCTTATCCATGTACGTCCTCCCCTAATCACATGTTCAGTAAACAGACGCATGTTTCGTTTTGTTCTGTTTACTAAATGTTTTACTCTTTTGTTTAGTAGTTTAGCGCGAAAGTCCCGTAAACGGTAGAGAAATCAGCCTAAACGGTATGTAAACAATCTGAACATACAAGGGCAACAAAAAGAGGGCCCCGTAGGACCCTCTCTCTTGGTAGCGTCATGTATGGTTGCCTTTGGCGGACTTTTCCGCTCTGAGGTCTGGCGCCGTTTTGCCTAGATTTCGCGCACGCTCTGGCGCTCGACAAAATAGGTCGACACGGCTGTCTTGCAGGTGTAGCTCTTGGGATTGCGGATGTTGCCCACCAGGCGGCGCACCGCGATCTCGCCCACCTCGTGCTTGGGGACGTGCACCGTGGTGAGCGGCGGGTTGGAGAAAGCGCCCAAAGACAGGTCGTCAAAACCGATGATCGAGACATCGTCGGGCACACGTATGCCGTGCTCGTTGAGCGCGCGCATGGCACCTACGGCGAGCACGTCGTTCTCGGCAAAGAAAGCCGTCGGCAGGTCGTCGCGTGAGACGCCGTCGAGCCACGCGCCCATATCGCGATAGGCGCCCTCGAGCGTGGTGCCCAGCGTGACGCGCCATGCCGGATTGGCCTCGAGGCCCGCGTCCTCGAGCGCTTGCCGATAGCCGCGCTCGCGGTCCTTAAAGTTGCGAATGCGAAGGTCGCCTGCCAGATAGCCGATCTGCTTGTGGCCTTTCTCGATAAGGTAATCCACGGCACGCAGCACCGAGTCGGTATTGGCAATGACCACAGCGTCGAAATACTGACGATCGCTCCAGCCATCGAGCACAATCAGGTGGGCGGCGGCGTTAGCGAACAGGGCGTAGTCCTCCTCGCCCAACTCCGTACCCATTAGCACAATGGCGGCGGACGGATCGGCGATCAGGCCCTCGACCTGCGGACGCACGGCGTCAAGATCGCTAAAGTCGAGCGAGACAAAGCTCGTGCTCATGCCGTGGCGACGCGCTTGACGCTCCACGCCCTCAATAACCGCGGGATGGAAGGTGCTCTCGTCCAGGATGGCACCCGTCTTGCGCGCAAGCACGAACTGGATGCTCTCGAGCTGCGTCGACTGCTGGTAGCCGAGCGATTGTGCGCACTCCAGGATGACCTTGGCGGTCTCCTCGCTCACGCTGCGCTTGCGGTTGAGCGCGTTGGACACGGTCGCAGGCGAAAAACCGGTGATGCGGCTGATCTCGCGAACACTTGCTTTAGCCATTGTTCCCCCTAGTAACGGTCGCGGTCGAACATCGTGGCCTGACCGCCCCATGACTCGACAACTAAACGACCGCAAATTCAATCTAAACAGAATAGTAAATGTTTAATAGCTAGTTTAGCCTGTTGTCAAGCAAAGTGGCCCGACTATTCCCCCAACGGGCACATTTAGTCGGTAGCTAAAAAAGCCCCGTCCCAAATTGACTACTTTGGGCGGGGCGTGAAAATCATTTAGCCCAGGACACGGGCCATACGCGCCTTGAACTCGGACAGAAAGCGCGGGGCGTCGACGGTCAGCGCCACGAGTGCGCTCTTGTCGGGATCGGCCACACGGCGCTCATCGCAGATGGTGCGGCCGCGATACTCGCCCAGCAGGTCGACGCGCAGGTTACAGCCGAGCGCGCCCACGAGCGTAGGGTCGATCGCCACGGCGACGGCAAGCGGATCGTGCAGCGCGCAGCCGCCCAGGTAGGACGCGTTCATCTCGTACGAACCAATGTAGTGCTCGACCATGCTCGCAAATGCGCAGCCGGCCATGGTTCCCGAACCCGTCCAGCCGGCAATGTCGCGGCGCGTGAGCACCACGCGATGCGTCACGTCCAGGCCCACCATGGTGAGCTTACGGCCCGAGCGCAGCACCGCGTCGGCTGCCTCGGGGTCGCTCGCCATGTTGGCCTCGGCGCCCGCGCTCACGTTACCGGGCACGGTAAGGGCGCCGCCCATCACGACCACGCGGCCGATGGACATCATCGCCGCCGCATCGCGCTCCAGGGCGAGCGCTAGGTTGGAGAGCGGGCCAGTCGCTACGTAGACCAGATCGGGACCATAGGTGCGCGCGGCATCGATCAGATAATCGACCGCAGCGTTGCCGTCGGCCGAGGTCGCCCCCACCGGCTCGTAGGGCGACGCGGGCACGCTCGCGCCGCCGATGCCGTTCTTGCCGTGAATGAGCGCGGTGGACGCCGGCGGCGTATAGGGCTCAGTCGCTTGCAGAGGACGGTCGGCACCCAGGTACACCGGCACCTCGGGACGGCCCAACAGGTCGAGCACCGCCAGGCAGTTGTGCGCCGACTGCTCGACGCGCACGTTGCCAAAGCATGTGGTGATGCCCACGAGCTCCACCTCGGGGCTCGCGATGGCATAGGCAAGCGCCATCGCATCGTCCACACCCATATCCAGATCAAGGATCAGCTTCTTGGTTGCCATTGTTTTACTCCGCTTCTCCGTCTTTATCGTTTAACCAAACCAATGTTCAACTTCGGCGCGCGTGGGAATCGATTGCTGAGCGCCCAGGCGCGACACCGTCACTGCCGAGGCGCGAGCACCCGCGGCCATGCACTCAAAGAGCGGCAAGCCCTCTAGGCGAGCCGCCGCCAACGCGCCGATAAACGTATCGCCGGCGGCCGTGGTATCGACTACCGTGCTCGAAAGCGCCGGCATGCGCAGCAGCTCACCGTCATCGCCGAGCGTAACCGAGCCGGCACCGCCCAACGTGATGACCGCAGCTCCGGCACCCCTAGCGAGCAGGACATTGAGCGCCGCGACGCAGCTTGCATCGTCCGCGGGCAAGATTCCCGTCAGCACCTGGCACTCGGTCTCGTTGGGACAGACCAGGTCGACCGCAGGCCACGCTCCTGCCGGCAGGTCGCAGGCGGGCGCCGGGTTAAAGATCGTATAGAACCCCAGCTCGTGAGCGCAAACAAGCGCCTCGGCCGTCGCCGCAAGGTCACATTCGCCCTGGGCGATAAAGACGCTTCCGGCAGCCGGGGCAATCTCGCTGGCGTCGCCGTCGAGCTCATGGGCCACCAGACGCCTCAGCGCGCAGGCAACGTCCGCGCCCGCAAGCGCATGGTTGGCGCCCGGTGACAGTATGATGCGGTTGTCGCCCTCGCAGCGAATGATAGTCGCGGTACCGGTCTCCACGTCATCGCGACGCGCCACAAACTCAACGCCCACGCCGGCGTCTTGGAGCCCCGTCACGAGCGACGCGCCGAACGCGTCGCGACCGACCGCGCCGATCATGCACGTGTGCGCACCCATGCGCGCGGCGGCGACGGCCTGGTTAGCGCCCTTGCCACCGGCGTTGGTGATAAACCCGCTGCCGCCGACGGTCTCGCCCGCACGCGGTATGCGCTCGCACGCCACCGAAAGGTCCATGTTCATACTGCCGAACACCGCAACGATGCCGCGATCTGCCATGGAAACCTCCTCATCTGCGGGCCTTATACCCACCGTCGGCCGTCGATCGTGCACTCTCGCACCCCCTATAACTTTAGTTCACTTTGATGTGGACGCGCGCTTGAGCTTGCGCCAGCAGCAAGCATTCACAGGAGCAGGCAGTTACAATGAAGGCGTGCTGATTATTCTCGTCATTGGATGATGTTTTATGGAACAACTCTCGCAATCGGGCTCGCGCGGTCGACGCCGCACGGGCAACGAGCCGGCACCGCACGAACGCGTGAAGGGTGAACGCCGTGCCAACGAGCCGCGACGCACCGCGAGCCCCCATCGCGCTTCTGCCAACAACGCGGGCCGCGCCAACACTCCCGCCGCGGAGCAGACGCCTGCTCGCCCCAAGTCCCGCTACATCCCTGCCCTCGACGGCCTGCGCACGCTTGCCGTCGTCGCGGTGGTGTTCTATCACCTCAACCTCACGTGGGCTCAGGGCGGCCTGCTTGGCGTCACGATCTTCTTTGTGCTTTCGGGCTATCTGATCACGCGCTTGCTGCTCAACGAAGTCGCTAAGACCGGCCGCATCGACCTTAAGAGCTTCTGGATTCGCCGCATCCGTCGCCTGGTCCCCGCCGTGGTGACCGTTGTGGTTGTAACCTGTGCGCTGTGCACCGTCTTCAACCACGTGATGCTCACCAAGATGCGTCCCGACATTCTGCCGTCGCTGCTGTTCTTTAACAACTGGTGGCAGATTATGCAGGACGTCTCGTACTTCAACGCCCTGGGCGACCCCTCGCCGCTTACGCACTTTTGGTCGCTCGCCATCGAGGAACAATTCTACCTGGTTTGGCCACCGCTGCTGTTTGCCATGGTATCCATGCATGTGAGCAAACCCAACACGCGCCGCATGGTTCTGGGCCTGGCTGCTGTCTCCGCCATCGTCATGATGGTGCTCTATAGCCCCGCCGCCGACCCCAGCCGCGTGTACTACGGCACCGACACCCGCGTCTTCTCGCTGCTGCTGGGCGCCTGGATGGCCTTTATCCCCGATCGCGACCTGGCGCCGGTGCGTCTCGCTCATCGTTTGGGGCTCAATCGCCTGGCTGGCGCCGCCAAGCACGGCAAGAACGCCGAGGGCAAGCCTGGCGAGAAGGCCGACAACGCAGCCGAGACCGTCCCGGCACAGCCGAGCGCCCTCGTGCGCTTTTGGTCCTCACCTGCATCCATCGATGTGCTGGGCGTCGTGGGTCTGGTTGGCCTTGCCGCCATGGTCGCGCTCACCAACGGCTACACCGCGTTCCAGTATCGCGGCGGCACGCTGCTATGCTCCATCCTCACGCTCATGGTCATCGCGGCCTGCGTGCAGCCCCAGGGAATGGTTGCCCGCGCGCTGTCCGCCGAGCCGCTCGTGTGGGTTGGCAAGCGCTCGTACAGCATCTACCTGTGGCACTATCCGCTACTGTTGCTCATGAACCCGGTCGCCAACATCAACGATACGCCGTGGTGGCAGTACATTTTGCAGGTGTTGTTGGTGGTCGCCGTAGCCGAATGCTCATATCGCTTTATCGAGACGCCGTTTAGAAAGGGTGCCTTTGGGCGCACCGTATCCGAATTCCGCGACGGCACCACCACGCCCGCCAACTGGGTGCGCGCGCATATTCCCGTGTGCGCCACTTGCGGGATTGTGCTTGTTATCGCGCTGGGCGGCCTGATTTTTGTGCCGGAGACCTCCGCACTGAGCGGTGAGGGCGCCGAAGTCCTCAACAAGGAAGCCAAAAACACCGCGCCCACAGACCAACAGGCGGCCGACGACACCGACAAGGACAACGACGGCTTCCCCGATGGCTCCTACGACCTGTTGATGATCGGTGACTCCGTGTCGCTGCGCGCCGTTGATTCCTTTGACGGCGTGTTCCCGCACAGCCATATCGATGCCGAAAAGGGCCGCCAGTTTGATGCGGGCCGCGCGACATTTGAGGGCTATCTCCAACAGAACCTTGCCGGCAAGATCGTGGTCTTTGCACTGGGCACCAACGGCTTGGTAACCGACGACCAGATCGACGCCATCATGACCGATGCAGGAGATAAGCGTATTGTGGTGTTTGTGAACACGCGCAGCCCGCAGCCGTGGGTTGGCTCTACCAACCAGGCCATCGCCAACGCTGCTACGCGCTACAAGAACGTGCGCGTTATCGACTGGTACGGATACAGTGCCAATCGCAACGACCTGTTCGATGGCGATGGCACGCACCTGTCGACCACTGGCGTGACTGAGTACCTCAACTTGATCCACGATGCAGTCAAGAAGGACCTGCCCGTGCATCCCGAGGATCACGTCAACGATCCGCAGCCGGCGGCCGTCAAGTCTGCCACCGACGCGCTCGTCAATGCGCTCGCTCTCAAGCCGCACAAGCTGGGCACCGACAAGTAACCTGCAGCGCAAACTTCCCACATCCGGAGGGGGTGCCCGCCACGGCAGGCACCCCCTCCGACAGTTAGGGACGTTCCTTATGTGCCGGCACCCAGGGACACTCCTGACACAGCCGAGGAACGCCCTCCTTGCGACCAAATTCTGGGCGCCTCGCCACCCCGAACGTTGTTTCCAAGCCCACACCCGCAGCAAACAACCCAAAATCACTCTTTTCGAGCCGGCTCCAAGGGGTCGTGGACAAAAAGGGGCAAATATGAGTACTGTTACCATTTTAGTAGCAGGCAAAACCACCCAAAATGGCGCCCATGCGGTAGCGCGCGACCCTTCCAGTTGACCAGAATGGCCGGTTTAGGACTTGGAGCTTCGCTTTTAATGAACAGATTTTTGTATATGTTCATTATTTTCTTTGTCGTAAATGCTATCGGCCAGGCAACAGTACTCATATTTGGCATTTTTTGTCCACTGCCATATAACTAACGCCCTATAGCGGGCAAAAAACAGGCCGCAGTCCATCGCTGCGGCCTGTTTTGAGTCCAAAAGAGGCGCTAAGCGCTGTAACCCATCGCCTGCAGAACAAACATGACGACCGTCAGCACCGTAATCACACCGATAGTCGCCCAAGTGAGCACATTCCACACGCGGCCGTTGCGGTTAGTGCCCATAATGTGACGGTCAGCGGCAATAACCACCTGGAACACCAGAACCACGGGCAGCAGCACGCCATTGATGACCTGCGAGGTCATCATAATCTGGAACAGATCGACGCCGGGCATAAGCACCAGCACGGCAGAGATACCGATGATGGCCGTAATGATGCCGCGATAGACCGGGGCCTCGTCCCAGCTGCGGTCGGCACCGCGCTCCCAGCCAAATGCCTCGCAGATAGCGCTCGACGTAACGCCCGGCAGCACGCAGGCGGCCAAGAAGCTCGCCGCGACCAAGCCCGAGGCAAACAGTACCGTGGACCACTGACCCGCAATAGGCTCCAGCGCGCGGGCAGCATCGGCGGCATCGCTAATCTGAATACCCGCCGGGAACAACACCGTACCGGTCGTGATGATAATAAAGCCGGCAATGACATCGGCAGCAAGCGAGCCGCTCACGGTATCAATACGCTGCAGCACGATGTCGTCCTCGCCCGCGTTCTTATCGACCACGTTGTTCTGAGCCAAAAAGATCATCCACGGTGCGATGGTGGTACCGATCGTTGCGACCACGAGCGACACGTAGCTGGGGTCGTTTTGAATATTGGGGACGACCAAGTCGACCGCGACCTCGCCCCAGTTGGGGCCGGCCATAAACGCGGCGACGATGTAGGTCACGAACACGCAGCTTACCAGCAGCAAAATCTTCTCGATGCGCTGAAAGCTACCCGACATGGTAAGCATCCACACCAGCAGCGCCACGAGCGGCACCGAGATGCTCGCCGGAACGCCAAACAGGGCAAGACCACTCGCGATGCCCGCAAATTCCGAAATGGTCACAGCCGTGTTGGCGATCAACAGCGCCGCCATGGCCAACACGCTCTTGCGCACGCCAAAGCGCTCGCGAATGAGCGATGCCAGGCCCTTGCCCGTGACGCAGCCGCAGCGCGCCGCGGTCTCCTGCGTCACGATGAGCAGCACAGTCATGACGGGAAGCATCCAGAGCATCTTATAGCCATAGCTGGCGCCCGCGCTGGAATACGTTGCAATGCCGCCGGCGTCATTGCCCGAAAGCGCCGCCAGCAGACCGGGACCCATAGCGCCAAAGATGGCCGCGATGGTCAACTTTTGCTTGGTGCCCGACTTTTGCTTGGTATTTTGCACGCGACCACCTAACCCATGACCGACATGGTGAGCAGCACCGCAGCGACGCAGTACGCTACGCACGAGATCATGACGGCAATAACGTTCATGGCGGTGCCCGACGTGTTGAGGTCATGCTCGTCACGCCAGAACAGCACCATCAGGTAAATCACGGCGCTCATGTTGCCAACCAGGCAAATGATGGCAGCGATATTAAAGCACCCGGTAAAGAGTTGCTCCTCAAACATGGGCGCATCGGGGAATGCAGCGGTGCGCACCAGCTGGGCGCACAGGTAGGTCACGAGTGACAGAATCAGGCCCATGCCCGTGCTCTGGAAGAAGAATCCCAGATACGGCTTGGGCTCGTCGTCGTGACCGTCATACTCCAGGAAGTAGTTCTTGACGAACGACACCATGCGCGAGGCCGCCAGCAGCACGAGCGGCATGGCGCACATGGGAAACACCACCAGATGCGCGGAGCCGAGCGCCGTTCCCAGCACGGTCGCCATGATGCACGACGCGATGCCCCATACAACAACCCAGTACTGGCGATGCACGAACCAGCTGAGCACGTTCGTCGAGTCGTCGGACGCGCTGTCACCCGAGCCGACACCAGCGATCTGCAGGTCCTCCTGATGCTCCTCGGCGATAACGTCCATGGCGTCGTCGAAGGTCACGATACCAAGGATATGACGGTTCTCGTCGCAGACAGGGATGGCAACCAGGTCGTACTTGGTCATCTCGTCCGTTACGTCTTCCTGGTCCTCGTCGGGCGACACATAGACCAGGTCGCGATAGGCCAGCTGACCCAGCGTGGCGTCGCGGTCGGCTACGATCAGCGTGCGCAGCGAAAGCACGCCGGTCAGCATGCCGCTCGGATCCTCGGTATAGACGTAGTAGACGCTCTCGAAGTCCTCGTCGAGCTCGCGAATCGCCTCGATGGCGTCACCGACCGTTGCCGTGGCGGGCAGGGAGACAAACTCCGAGGTCATGATGCGGCCGGCGGTGTTGTCCTCATACCCTAGCAGGTTACGAATCGCCTTCTCCTCCTTGACGCCCATCAGGCGCAGGAGCTTCTCGGCCTTCTCATAATCGAGCTCGTCGATCAGGTCGGCTGCATCGTCCGGGTCCATCATGGCCAGCATCGACGATGCGTCCGTGTCGGACAGGCCCTCGAGCATCTCGGTCATGAGCTCGTCGTCATCGAACTCCGAGATGGCCTCGGCAGCCTGTGCGGTATCGAGCTGCGCAAACACCTGCGCGCGTAGGCGCGGGTCGAGCTGCTCGATAATGTCGGCGATGTCGGCAGGGTGCAGCTCGCCGAGCGTCTTGTGCGACACCGAGAGTTGGATGTTTTTAGTCGAGCGGTCGAGCAGGTCCATGTAGGACCAAGCGATGATGTCCTCGCTGAGCGGCTTGCCCAGGTGCTTCATAAAGCCCTCGACGACGTGCTCGAGTGCGGGGCTGATCGCGCGCAGCAAGCCGCGGGCGCCAACCTCGGCACCCAACAGGCGCAGCTGGTTTTCGCCCGACATGGAAAACTTGATGTCGTTGACGCGCACGACCTTCATGCCCTGCGTGTCGACGATCTGCTTATTGAGCACGTCGCGCGCCAGCAGGAGCTCGGTCGGCTGCAGGTACGAGAAGCGAATATTGGTGGCAGACGTGTTGAGATACACGCCCGTCTCGTCGATACGGTCGACCCATTTGCGCCAGCTGATCATAAACGGCGTCTTGCCGGGGCCGCGGAACGCGAGCGACGTCACGTGCGGAAAAACTTCGCCGGTTGCAATGCCAAAATCGTTGACCACGCCGAGCTTTTCGCCGTCGACGTCCAAGACTGGCAATTTGAGCATCTCACTCAGATAATTCAATGGTGCTCCCCATCATTATTCCTCCGGACGCGGCCGCGCGTGCGGCGTCCGGGGGCTTCTGGATATGTATACGCATGCGCGGGCGGCACGCCGCTCGACGCTTACACCCCGTGCATGCGCAAAAAGCACCTGCATGGGGTCATCGACTGTATGGTCGAGGTTTGGATTTCACCTGTAACCTTTCTCTTGACCCTCATTAACCGCAGTAACTATAGCATCAGCATCGCCCTGCGGCATCGAATTTATGCGCTGCACATTGCAGGCATACCAAACGCTGACGCATCCGTGACATAGTCATTGGGGACGTTCTTCAATGACTACCCAATAACTACTCTGTGGTGTCGTCGTCCTCGGCAAGTTGGGGGAACACGGCGTCCTTGGGCATGGTGGCCTTCGTCAGCGAGGTGAGCTTTTTGCTCAGCGACGTGTCCGTCTTGACCAGGTCGCTGAGCGTCACGATCTTGTAGCCGTCGGCGACAAGACCGTCGATAATCTGCGGCAGCGCCTCGAGCGTCTGCTCGGCGCATTCGTCTCTATCGGTGAGCAGCACGATATTGCCCGGCGTCACCGAATCGAGCACCGTTGAGACCTGCTCGTCGGCACCGTTGAGCAGCCAGTCGCCCGAGTCAATATTCCACGAGACCACGGCGGAGACCAGGTCCATCGCATCAATCCAGTTTTGCTCGTCAAAGGCAGCGTAGGGAGCACGCAGCAGCATCGTCTTCACGCCGGTCGCCGACTTAATCGCATCGGTGCCTTTCGCGATCTGCTCGCGTACCGCCTCACGGTCCTGACCCTTGAGCGAATCGTCGCTGTAGCTGTTGGATCCGATCTCGCACCCGGCATCGACAATCGCCTTGGCCGTGGCAGGCGAGGCCTCGGCCGCATCGCCCGACAGGAAGAACGTCGCGGTGACGCCCTTTTCCTTGAGTACCTGCAAAATCTGCTTGGTCGCACCGCTCGGACCCTCGTCAAACGTCAGCGCCACGTACTTTTCGTTGCCCTTGGGCGCCACGCTGGCGCACGCAACGACGCAATCGGTGGCGGGCACAACCTCGCCGCGGTCCTGCGTCTTGCCCGACTGCTCACCGACCCACACCTCGGAGCGGCCCTGGACACCCCACGTCTGCACATACTCGATAGCGCCCGTACCCTCGACCTTGAGCTTGGGCTCGATAACCGTAGCCTGAACCTCGTGCTTCTCGTAGGTGTTACGGCCATCCTTGACCGTCACTTTCTCGCCGCCCTCAAGTTCGCGGCTATCCCATTTGCCCTGCTTCACGCGCTTGCCGTCGACCTTCACCGACAGCTTTTCGCCCCCATGGCGCTTGAGCACGCTGTCATCGACGGCCAGCAGGTCGCCTGCGTCGTAGGTGTCAGTCAACTCCTGGTCGTCGATGAGATTCTGCAGCGTAGAGCCCACACGCACCGCGGTCTTTTGCCCGTTGAGTTCCACGTCCACGCTGCGGTTGACGTAGCCCACGACGGCAGCGATAAACAGCACGAGCGCACAGCCCACGGCAATGAGCGCATAGGGCAGACGGGACGGTCGGCGCGGCGAGCGCCCGTTGCCGATGCGCGCGCTGCGGTCGCTAAACCCGCGGCTATGGTTGAGGTACATCGCGCCGGGCTTACGGCGGCGACGGCGCTGACCGCTGGGCAGCTGCCCCAGGTCGCGGCGCGCCGTCGGACGCGCACCCGAACGCCCGTTTAAGTTGGATCCGTTTTGGCGCATGTGCCCTCCCCCATAAACACAGCAAGCCGGAGCAACAGGTCTCCGGCTTGCCTCCCATCATTTGGTACGTCGCTATTTTGTAGCTTTTGACGAGCCTCCGCTCGCCTTTTGATATTCGTCCTTAAAGGCCTTGAACATACCGCGCGTCTTGCCGAGCTGCTTGCCCAGTGCGCGGCTGCCCTTGTCCACGGCGACCGATCCCTTGTCGTCGAGCACCTTGGCGCCCTTTTTGACCTTGTCGCCCACCACGACGCTGGCCTCGGCGGCCTTGGCGGCCGCACCGCCCGAATACCCAAGCGACTTGACCTCGTCCGAGACGACCATCGCGCCGTTCTCGTAGCCGCGTAGCATCGTCGGCGGCACCTGCGTGTCACCAACCAAAACACTCGAAGCAGCACCGGCGGTCACATAGAATGCCTGCACGATACCCGAACGTGGCTTGAACTCAACGTCCGAGCAATAGCCCACGACGTCGCCCGATTCCGTGCGCACGTCCATACCGACCCAGATGATGCAATCGTCCAGGTTGATGTCGAGGCGCTTGGCGGCGGCGGCATCGTACGTGTCCTTGACGTCATCGACCGCAATGGCGCCCTCGTAGACACCAATGGCGTCGAGCGCTACGAATCGATCGGGACGCTCGATCATGCCCGCGATATCGGACTGGCGGACCATAAAGCCGACCACGCGCGTACCGCCCGGGGTAAAGACCGGAAAGTGAATCTTTCCGAGCTTTTTAGGGCTGCGCGGCGTGCCGTCCTTTTTGGTGCGCTTGTCCTCGGTAGGCTTGCGATAGATCTTGGCGCCGACAAAATCCCCGGCGCGCATTATGCCTCGGTCGAGGGCTCCGCAGCCTCGGTATCAGCCTCGACGGCGTTCTCGACCACGACATCGGCGGCAGGCGTCACGTTGCCGCCCGAAATGGCGTCGTTGAGCTGCTCGCGCAGCTGGTCCATGCGCTCGCGGGCCAGGTCGACCTTGGCGCGCAGGTCGTCGGTCTTGGCGTCGACCATCGGGCCAAAGTCATTCACCGCAGCACGGGCCTCCTCGGCGCTGTGCTCGTAGGTGTCGCGCATACTGTCCCAGGCGTCGTTGGCGATATCGGCAGCCATGGCGCGGGTTTCGGCGCCCGAGCGCGGGGCCAGAGCAACGCCGATAATAGCGCCGGCAGCGGCACCAAAAAGTGCGCCGGAGACAAAGCTGAAAGTCTTACCCATGATCATTCCTCTCCTGCGGGCACGTCGGTGCCCACCGTTTGAATGCTGTCCATTATACCCGCAGCGCATCACTTGCCGCTCCGCTCATCTGCGTACGGCAAAGGCGCAGGTACGTGATGGTGATGAACGCGTAGGCCTACTCCTGGGGCATAGCCGGCATGGCCACCGTGGCACCCGGGTCCTCGCCGGCGCCGTCCACGAGCGGCAGGCCGCCCTCATGCGCAGGTCCTACCGGAACCGTCGCAGCACCGCCAAAGACGGCAGCGGAGGCCTCGTGGTTCTCGGCAACCGCGCCCTCGGTATCAATCGCCACCTGGGGCTCGTCGTCAAAGTTGGGGACGCCCTGGGGCTCGGTGGGAACGGGCTCGGCGGTCGCATCGGCAACGGGCTCGGCGTCGACCGGCACATCGCCCTCGTCAGCGCCCTCGTCCTCGGCAGCATCTTCGCCGTTCGCAGCGGCGACGGCCTCGTGAGGATCCTTGCCCTCGGCCTCGGCGCGCATGCCCAGCACCAGGTTGCGCAGGCCCGCGACCGTGCCTTCCACGTCGGGGGCAGGCTGGTCGGCGTGCAGGTACGCCCAGTCCATCATAAAGGTGGCCGACGACAGCGCACCGATGGCCAGTGCGTCATCGGGGCACGAAAGCTCGACCTCAAAGACACGCTCGTCATGCTCGCTTACGCGCGTGCGGCCGCACGAGATGCTACCGGCAAGACCGGTCTCGTTCATGAGCTCGACCGTCACGTGCTCCAGCAGGTGGCAGAGCTCGGTCTGACCCATGCAGTCCTGGAACTCGCGGCCGGAATCGCCCAGGCACAGGTGCTTGGCAATCGCCGGCACCAGGTAGTACACGCGCGCCGTGGCCTCAATGTCCTCCGAGGTCATGAGCGGCATGCCAGGGTTCACCAGCACGTGCGCGCAGATCTTGTCCTCGCTGACGGTGACCTTAAGGATGTTGAACAGGCCTGCCATAACTCTCCCCTACTCTTCCTTGTCCTACTCGTCGCCGTCGTGCGGATTCGCGGAACCCGCACCCGACGTCGTCGGCTCGTCTACCGAAGACTCGGAATCCTTCTTATCGGTTTCGGCCGGAGCGATCACGCGAATGAGCGAGATGCGCTGGCCACGCATCGACTGCACTTTAAACTTGTACCCCGCGACCTCAAACACCTCTCCGATGTCGGGCACCGAGTCGCAAAGCTCCAAGATCCAGCCGGCGATGGTCTCATAATCATCGCTTTCCTCGAGCGGCCAACCAAGCTCAATCGCGTCATCGCACGAAAAACGCCCATCGACGAGCCACTCGCGGCGCGAAAGGCGCGTGAGATACTTGTTGTCGGGGTCGAACTCGTCCTCGATCTCGCCGACGATCTCCTCGACGATGTCCTCGATGGTGATGATGCCGGCCGTGCCGCCGTACTCGTCCACGACCACCACGATCTGGTCGTGCGAGGTCTGCATCTCGGACAGCAGCGGCAGGATGTCCTTGGTGTCGGGCACAAAGGTGGCGTCGCGCAAAAAGCCGGCGATGGGCTGGTCGCCCTTGCCGTCGAGCGCGGGCTGGATCAGGTCCTTGATGTGCGCGATGCCCGCGACGTTGTCGGGGTCCTCGTGATAGACGGGGATGCGGCTGAAGCCGGTCTGGCGCATGGTGGACAACACGTCGGCGACCGTCTCGTCGTCCTCGCACATGGTGGTGTCCACGCGCGGCACCATGACCTCGCGGGCAACGGTGTCGCCCAGGTCAAAGATCTCGTGGATCATACGCTTTTCCTCGTCGAGCAGGTCGTCCTGCTCCGAGACCATGTACTTGATCTCTTCTTCCGAGACGTTCTGACGGTCGTCGGCACTCTTGATGCGCAGGATGCGGGCCAGGCCATCGGAGCAAGCGCCAGTCAGCCACACGAGCGGACGGGCGATCTTTTGGAAAAACGACAACGGTCCCACGACCTGCTTGGACACGCCCTCGGCATTGGCCAGGCCGATGCGCTTGGGGACGAGCTCGCCGATCACGATGGACACGAAGGCGACCGCGACGGTGATGATGACCGGCGCCAGGCCGCGCGCGATGGCGGAGAGCGGCGCGATGCCAAAGCTCATGAGCCACGTGGCGAGCGGGTCGGACAGGCTCGTCGAGGCAACGGCGGACGAGGCGAAGCCCACGAGCGTGATGGCGACCTGGATGGTGGCGAGCAGCTGGTCGGAGTCGGCAGCCAGCTTAATGGCACGCTCGGCGCGCTTGTCGCCTTCCTCGGCCTCATGCTCCAGCACGGCGCGCTTGGCCGTGGTGAGCGCCATCTCGGACATAGAAAAGTAGCCGTTGATGAGGGTCAAAACGAGGGTAGTGATAAGGGAGATGGTTATGTCCATCGGGAGTTTCTCGAACCTCCAAGATTCGGGACGTCGGATAAAACGTTGACGGCGGATACGGCAATGGCGCCGGCGCCCAAACGAGGACGCGGGCGCGCAGGCGTGGTCGCTAGATTACGAAGAGGATCACCGCCATGAACTGGAAGATGCTGCCGGCGAGTACCCACAGGTGAAACACGCTGTGAAGATAGCGCACGTTTTTGGCGATATAGAACGGCACGCCCACGGTATAGCACACGCCGCCGACGGCGAGCAGGGCAAGTGCCACGGGGTTGAGCAGCGACACGAGCTCGGGCAGCTTAAAGACAACGAGCCAGCCCATCAGCAGATAGACCAGGCCGCTTACCCAATGCGGCTGGCGCTCGCGCAAAAAGCACTCGAGGGCGATGCCGATAATGGCGATGGCCCATACGGCAAAGAACAGCACGGCGCCGCCGTCGTTTGCGAGCGTGATGAGGCAAAACGGCGTATAGCTGCCGGCTATGAGCAGGTAGATGCAGCTGTGGTCGATGATGCGGAACACGCGCTTGGCGCGCGCGGGTTGAATCGCATGGTAGAGCGTGGAGGCTAGGTATTCGAGAATAATACTGGCGCCGTAGACGATTGCCGCGGCCATGTGGGCCGGGCCACCGCCGCGCAGTGCAGCGAATACGATCAGGAGCACCAGACCCGCGATACCCAGCAAGCAGCCGACACCATGGGTGACGGAGTTCATGATCTCCTCGCCCACCGTGTAGTGCGGAACGGCCGCGGCCTTGGGTCGCGGCTTGGAACTGTCGCTCGAATCGGACATGCCGGTTACATCCTCCAACGTAAAGAGTTCTCAACACTATATCAAAGCGTCTGGGTGCGTGCGAAATTTGCACCATACGTGACCCTTTGTTTACCCATTCTTTGCCTGTTGACGCATCAACGGCGAACGTCCATAATGCGCTTGCATTAAATGTTGATGCATTAACATCTTATAGGAGAATACCGCATGGCTCAAAACGCACATTCCCATCGAAAGCTCAAGATAGCCGGCATCGTTGCACTGGTGGTTGTCATTGCGCTGCTCGGATTTGCCGGCAACTTTCTGTTTGACTTCGCGCTGAATCCCCGCGCGCCATACACCATGAAGATGATGCAGGACGGCAAGGACGACAAAGAAAGTGAGCAGCCGGATGCCGAGGGAACCGAGGCACGGGCATGGTTTAAAGAGAACCGCGAGAGCAGCAGCCTCACCGCAGATGACGGAACCGAACTTGCCGCTTGGTATTTTGCCGCCCCAGAGAGCACGCACAATTACGCTATCTGCCTACACGGATACACCGATGAGCCCATCGGCATGGCCCGATACGTCAAACGATTCCACGACCGCGGCATGAACGTACTCGCACCCGCCGCCCGCGCCCACGAGCGCTCCGGCGGCGACTATATCGGCATGGGCTGGCCCGAGCGGCTCGATGTCGTTGCATGGATTGGGCGAATCGTTCAGGCCGATCCCGAAGCGCGCATCCTGGTCTTTGGCGAATCGATGGGCGCGGCGACGGCCATGAACGTCGCGGGGGAATCGTTGCCGTCTAATGTCACGTGCATCATCGAGGATTGCGGCTATACGAGCGTCTGGGACGAGTTTTCCCTGCAGCTCAAGGACGTGTTCGGCCTGCCCAGTTTTCCCTTGCTCGATGTGGCCAACCTGGTATGCAACGTGCGCGCAGGCTACGACTTTCATAAGGCGAGCAGCGTGGAACAGCTCAAGCGCGCGACGGTTCCCATGCTTTTTATCCACGGTGACCAAGACACCTTTGTACCGTACAGCATGCTCGACCAAAACTACGAGGCGTGCGCCAGCAAGGTCAAGCAAAAGCTCACTATCCACGGCGCCACCCATGCCAAGAGCGCGCAAGTCGACCCCGAGCTCTACTGGAACACGGTCGACAGCTTCCTCGACAAGAATTTTTAGGCAAAAAGCAACGTCTGGGGTTTTGTTGTCAAAAAACGGTTTGTGGTCGGCGGTATTCGATTTTTCACCGCACTTCCGAAAAGCCGCCCGTGGGCACTGTGCTCGCGGGCGGCTTTTACTAATGTTGCACTACAAAAGCGCTTGATATGTCCAATAGTTAGGTGCTACTTGACCTCGATGAGCTCGTACTTGCTCGTGCCCAGGCCGATCTTCTCGGCATGAGCGATGCACGCGCGCCAGTCGGTGTCGGGATGCGTGATGCAGAAGGGATCCTTGGCCTGCTCGCCCTCCAGATGCTCGTGATTATGCTCCATCTTGGCCGCGCTGTCGGTAAGCTCGGTGTTAGGCAGCGGCTCGGATGCCAGGACGGCGTCGGCGCAGGCCTGGTCGATGGCGACCGGGTCGAAGCTCGCGAACATGCCGATGTCGTTGACGATGGGCGTGTCATTCTCGGGATGGCAGTCGCAGTTGGGGCTGATGTCCATGGCGAGCGAGATGTGGAAGCTCGGGCGGCCGTCGACGATGGCCTTGGTGTACTCGGCGATCTTGTAGTTGAGTACGTCGGCCGCGGCATCATAGTCGGGCTTGATGCAGTCCTGGTTGCACGCCGCAATGCAGCGTCCGCAGCCCACGCAGCGATCGTGGTCGATGGCAGCCACGCGAACCGTGCGGGTGCTGCCGTTGGCAAGCTCGCGCTCGCGCGTGTCGTCAAACGTGATGGCGTTGTGCGCACAGATCTTTTCGCAGGCACGGCAACCTACGCAGTTGGTGGTATCGACGCTCGGCTTGCCGGCGGCATGTTGTTCCATCTTGCCAGCACGACTGCCGCCGCCCATGCCCAGGTTCTTCATGGCGCCGCCAAAGCCGGCCTGCTCATGGCCCTTAAAGTGGGTGAGGCTAATCACGATGTCGGCGTCCATGAGCGCCTGACCGATCTTTGCCTCGCGCACGTACTCACCGCCCTCGACCGGGACGAGCGCCTCGTCGGTACCCTTGAGGCCGTCGGCGATGATGATCTGGCAGCCCGTGGCATACGGGGTAAAGCCGTTCTGGTAGGCGGTATCGATGTGCTCGAGCGCGTTTTTGCGGCTACCGACATAGAGCGTGTTGCAGTCGGTGAGGAAGGGCTTGCCGCCCAGCTCCTTGACGACATCCGCGACGGCGCGGGCGTAGTTGGGGCGCAAAAAGCTCAGATTGCCCAGCTCGCCAAAGTGAATCTTGATGGCGACGAACTTGTTCTCAAAGTCGATCTGCTCGATACCGGCGCGGCGAATGAGGCGCTTGAGTTTGTCGAGCTGGCTCTCGCGAGCATGCGTGCGCAGGTTGGTGAAGTACACCTTAGCGGGTGCTGCGGGTGCAGTTGCGGTCATATATCTATCCCCTCGGTCTATATGGCGTTACAGACATAAGAGGATGGTACCCGTTGAAGTAGGGTCGAAGTCAAGCGCAACACCGAGTCGTTAGGCACTCATTGGGGACAGACTTAAATGAGTACCGCCAGGGACAGTCCTTGCCAGCCCGGCCAGCGAGCCGGCGAATCGTCAAAGACTGTCCCCGATGACCAGTCATTTAAGAACGTCCCCGATGACTACTCTTGCACCTTGAGGGCCTCGGCTAGGCTGACGCGCTTGATAGAGCGCGTGTGCAGCAGCGCCACGACCAGGTAGGTCGCAAAGCCAATGCCGACGCATGCAGCCATGGACCAAGCGGGCACGTAGATCTCGATATTGCCGTTGTAGGCGAGCAGCATCGAGCGGAAGATGGCCGTGAGCGAGCCAATAATGACCGGCAGGCTCAGCACGAGCGACGCCGCCACGCACAGCGTGATCGAGCGGATGTACAGATGCGAGATCTCACTATCGCGATAGCCAAAGACTTTCATGTAGCTGATCGAACGGGCGCTGTGGTCGATCACCGCTTTGGTCAGCAGGTACATAAACAGCAGGAAGATAAACACCGCGAGCCCGACCATCATGCCGATCATTTTGCTCATCATGCCGATGAACTGGTCACCCACGGCGCGCATGTCGTCGGGCGTGGTGTCGCCGGCAAAGTAGCGCGCGTCGAGGTCGAGCTTCTCGTCGCTCACATAGCCGTTAAAGTAGGCGGCGTCGTTGTCGAACAGCTCGTTAAAGTCGTCGATACTCATATAGATGTTCATGTCCGACTTGGAGCCCCAGGCACAGTCCTTGCCCGCGTACTCAAAGGAATAATGCTCACCCTCGTACTTGTCGCTGAGCGTGACCTTCTGGCCCTCGCTCCAGCCAAACTTATCGAGCAGACCGCCGCCAAAGACGACGCGGCCATCGCCGATGTTGAGGCCCTTCCAGTAGCGCGAATCGGACGAGATGCCGTAGACAGAAATCGTCTCCTCGCCATTGCCGTCGCCACGGTCGTACTGCAGCTGGTGAACGGCATATTTCTCGGCCTGCGCGATTGCGCCCGCGCCGTTGTCGGTCGTATTGACCGGGTGGATATCGTCGTTGTCAGTGTCGATCTTAGAGGCCTTGTCGATCAGATCGATGGCCTCATCGCGGTTGCAGCCGAGGGCATCGGCAAGATCGTCAAGGCGCGCGTAGAGCGCATCCTTCTTGTCCTGGACCTTGGCAAGCGCATCCTGCGCTGCGGTCAGGCTCTCGGCAGACGGAGATGCGGTCGCGGCATCGGCTGCCGTCTGCGCCGCATCGGCCGCGCCGTCAAGCTCGTCATCGGCATCCTGGGCGGCAGAAAGCAGCGCGCCGTCAACCGACTGCAAGCGCTCGAGTGCCGACCACTGCTCGCGCTCCTCGGTAGTGCCCTCGAGCTCCAGCGGCGCCTTGAGTGTGTACTGATGCTCGGCGACCAGGCTCGTCTCGAGGTTGTCGGCGTAGTGCGTCATCGTGGGCAAAATCGCCAGGCCAAAGAGCAGCAGCAGCGAGGCGAATGCAATGCCCACGAAGAGCGTGGCGAAGTTGCCCAGGTTGCGCAGGAAGACGCGCAGGCGGAAGCGCGAGACAAAGCCCATGCACTCCGGCAGCTGCAGGCCGCGCTTGGTGCCCGATTTGCCGCTCGCCTCGTGACGAAGGAACTGCAACGGCGTCTTGCCCATCTTGCGAAGCAGGCCCACCAGCGTGATGAGGATGAGCGCGGCGGCGGGAACCACGGCGCACTTCACAAAGATCTCCCAGCTCCAGTACACCTGGAAGGGCGGCAGGCTGTACGAGCCGTAGTAGAGACCGCGCATGGGCTCGGTAAAGAACGCAACGCCGAGCGCGGTTCCCAAAAGTGCCGCGAGCACGCCCACGATGGCGGGAAGTGCCAGGTAATGCGGCACGATCTCGCGACGGCGATAGCCGCTGGCGAGCAGCGTGCCGATAATGGCGCTCTCCTCCTCGATGGTGGCGTCGGTGAGCACCACAAAGACAAACGCCATGATCACGATGATGATGTCGAGCAACGTCATCCACATCATGGAGTCGCCGTCCACGTCGTCGCGCGCATAGCCAATGCCCTGATTGGAATCGGCATCGATCAGATCGTCCACGCGCGCATCGGCATCGGTCAGTGCCTCGACCATATCCTGCTCCGCATCAATGCGATCCGCGGTGGGGAGGTCACGGTCGTTAAAGGTAAAGGAGTACGTATAGGCGGGCGCGCCGCCGGCATCCTCGAGCGCGGCAAAACCGGCGTCGGTGACCTCGGCGACACCATACGTGATGGTGTTCACCGTAAAGTCCGAATTGTCGAGGAACAACGCCTGGCTATCGGGCTGCGTCATGATGCCGCAGATGGTGTAGGTGCGCCCCTCGAGCTCGACCCTATCGCCGATGGCGAGGTCGTTATTGGTGGCAAAGACGCGGTCGATAGCCACCTCGTTGTCCGCCTTTGGCTGCTTGCCTTCGCAGTAGGACGCAATGTCGACCTTGGTGCGATGCGCGTAGGTGCGCAGGGTGCGCTTGGTGCCGTCGTCGCCAGCCGCCTTTTTGATGATGGCGTCGATAGAGAAGTTCTTGTAAAACGTAACGCCGCCGACGTCCTCAGCCGCGTCTTCGGCAGCCTTGAGCTGATCTTTGGTGGCCTCGAAGGAGGTAGTCACGCGGCCGTCCTCGATCGTGTATGCATCGCGCATGTCGTCAATGAGGCAGCCGATGGAATGCGCCGCGAGCAAAAAGCCCGACGTGAGGGCGATGCTTCCGCACATAAGCAAAAAGATGCCCAGGTACTTGCCGATATTGCGGCGCAGCTCGCGCGGGAGACGTTTTGCGAGAGGTGTCATGGCGCCGCCTACCAATCGAGCTCGGCGGCCGCGACGGGTGACTCGTTGAGCTCATCCTCGACAATGCGCCCGTCGCGCAGGCGCAGCACGCGATTGGCCATGCGCGCGATGGCCGCATTGTGGGTGACAATGATGATGGTGCAGCCGTAGGTGCGGTTGACATCCTCCATGAGCCGCAAGATTTCCTTGGATGTCTTGTAGTCGAGCGCGCCCGTGGGCTCATCGCACAGCAGCAGGCCCGGATTTTTGACGAGCGCACGGCCGATGGCGCAGCGCTGCTGCTGGCCGCCTGAGACCTGGCGCGGAAACTTGTTGCGGTGCTCGTAGAGGCCCAGCGAACGCAGCAGATCGTCGACGTCGAGCGGTTTTTTGGACAGGTGCGCCGTGACCTCAATGTTTTCCTTGATGGTAAGGTCGGGCACCAGGTTGTAGAACTGGAAGACAAAGCCCAGCTCACGGCGGCGATACTCGCCCAGATCGGCGGGCTTGAGCGCCGTGAGATCGCAGCCGTCCACCATGATGGAGCCGCCGTCGGCATCCTCCAGGCCGCCGATCAGGTTGAGAAAGGTCGACTTGCCCGAGCCCGAGGGCCCCAGCATGACGCAGATCTCTCCGCGGTTGATGGACGTGTCGATACCGTCGAGCACCGTCAGGCGTGCATCTCCATCGCCGTAGTGTTTCTTGAGCCCGTTGACCTGGACGTAGGCATGCTTTGTCGCCATGCTATCCCCCGTTGTTAGCCTTCTGCTACTTTTCTAGGGTAATAGTAAACCTGGGCGAACTATTTTTAAGCGACGTGCGCGAACTATTTTCCAACCTACTCATTGGGGACAGACTTAAATGAGTGAAATCGCTCATTTAAGTCTGTCCCCAATGAGTGGTCCCCAAGTGCCGACATATTGGGACAGTCCCTGCCAGCCCTGCCGGCGGATCGGCAAAGATTGTCCCCAATGACTAGGTGGCTAGACGCTGGATTTGTTGTGGGCGAGGGCTAGGCCTACGGCGGCGATGGCGGCGGCGAAGAGCACCGTGACGCCCAGGTCGCAGGCGATGTCGTCCAGCGCGGCAGACGTCAGGTCAGAGGTAAGCGCCTTGCCGATCGCGTCGTTCACCCAATACGTCGGCACAAAGTGCGCCACCGTCTGCACGGCCGAACCCATCAGCGACAGCGGCATCCAGGCGCCACCCAAAAACGTCATGAGCATGCCGAGTAAGTTGCCCACACCGTTGAGCAGCTCCTCGCGCGCACCCAGGCTCGACAGCATAAAGCCAACAGCCAGCGGCGTGCACGCCAGGGCAAACGTTGCCGCCAGCGCTAGGCACACGCGACCCACGCCGACCTCGGCAACCGCGCTGGCAAAGCCCACGACGCCCATCATGCTCGACACGAGCCAGATGCAGACGGCGAGCACGGCGGCGGCCGCGAACACAGCGAGCGAACGCTGGCGCTCAGAGACCGGGCTGGCATCCATGCGGCGCACGCGCTCGGGCTCGTTCATGCCCGAAAACACCAGTCCCACCGACACGATGACCGACGAGATGATCGCGTACGCGCCAAAGTTGAAGTACGACTCGAGCGTGGTAGCAGCAGTCGAGTCGACCTTGACCTGCTCGATCTGGACCTCCGCGCGCTTTGCGGCCGCGTGCTCGGCGGCCCTTGCGACGTCACCGTTGGAGGCAGCGGGTTCAAGCGCCGCCGCAGCGCCCGCGAGCGAGATCCAGCGCGAGGCCTCGGCGGACGAAAGCGCCGCCGCCATGGTGCCGGAACCATAGGTCACGTCGAGCTTGGGCAGGGCCTCCCCCGCACGGGCGGCTGCAACAAGATCGTCCTCAAACCCCTCCGGGATAAAGAACACGCAATCGGCACTGCCCTTGGCGCTGTTGCTCTTGGAGAGCGCGTCGGCAAGGTCGTATGTGTCGTCGCCGACGCCCGTGACCAGGTCAAAGCGTGAGCCCAGGTGCTTGGTAAGCGCCCGCGAAAGGTCGCTATTGTCGCGGTCGACCACGATCACGTTGGTGTCGTAGGGCTTGTACTCGGTAAGCTGCGACGAGTTCCAGCTCACCGAAGCCGCGATGAATACGCCCATGAGCGAGATGAACACCGTATAGATGAGCAGGTAGAACGGGTGCGCCAGCGCCATGCGAAGCGCGGTCTTAAAGGTGCTCATAGCGGCTCCTTCCAAAGATCAGCGTAGCGGCGGCGACAAACACCAGGGCCATCAGGACGAGCGCGCCGGCGCGAACAGCGAAGGGCCCCAGGTCCTCAAAGAAATACAGGCGATTGAACATGTCGCAGATGAGCTTGACGGGGTTGAGCCAGCACTCGACCGGACAAGCGCGGGCGACGTCGTCGGCAAGCGCCATCGCCGGCTCGCCGTAGAGGCCGGCAAACAGGGCGCACGTGGTGGCAAAGCCCGTGAGGATGCCCGACTTGGATGCCTTGCCGCCCTTAACGGGAAGCGTGCCCACAAAAAGCCCCAGGCCCGTGGCGGCAAGCGCGGATGCAGCCCCGCCCAGCAGGCACAACCCCTCGCGCCCGCCAAAGTCGACGCCCACGACCAGGCGCACGTAGCCGATCGCAACCGCCATCGATGCAAAGGAAACCAGCCACGAGCCCACAAAGATACCGGCCAGCGACGCCGTTTTGGAAAGACCGCCCGCGCAGCGGCGCGCGCCAAGGACCGACAGATTGGGCTGCAGATCGACGACGCTCAAGGCGGCAAACTCGGCAGACATCATCGCCACCAGGCCAAAGAGCGCGTAATAGTAGATGACCGTACCATCGGGCGTGGTGCGTGTCAGGCTTACGCGGCGGGTGCCGCCCTCGAGCGACAGGGCGCGCGCAACCGCCTCGGGGTCGGCGAATGCCGCCGGGTTGTCCTGGGCAATCTGGGACATGAGCTCGTCATTTTGCGTATACGAGCTCGCCACCGTCTCAAGGATGCTGCGATCGGTGAGCACCGATGATGCGCGCGAGCTGTCGTAGCTCGATAGCAGTGTGAGCTTGGGTACGCCTGCGTCGTCGACCGTATAGACGCCCGCAACCTCGCCGGCCTTAAGCGCACGGTTCGCATCGGCTGCGTCGTCGAGCTCGTTGATCTCGAGCAGCTGATCGTTGTCTTCCTTGGCAAGCGACGTCGCCACACCCTTAAAGGTCGAAGCGTCCCAAGCCTCGTCCGCCACGACGGCAACCGGCACCGGGTCGATCTTGCCGTCGGAGCTGAGGTTAGCAAACATAAACATGAACATCGTGGAAAGTGCGATGGGAAAGAGAGCGCCCCAGACCCACGTGCTCGGCCGGCGCAGCAGCGTCTTGACCGTAGTGATGATGGTGTTGAACATGGCTGCCCCCTAGTCGCGCAGCTCGCGGCCGGTGATCTCGAGGAACACGTCGTTGAGGGTCGGCGGTTCGGAATAAATGCGGCCGAGCGCCACGTCATGCGAACGCAGCGCATCGAGAATGTCCGTCAGGTTATGCGGGCTTGCCTCGCACGAAAACGTGAGCTGGCCCGCCGTCGCCGACAGGTCCAGGACATGCGGCAGGCTCGCGACGGCACCGAGCGCCGCGCTCGGCACCTCGCCGACCTCGATCACGATCTTCTCGCCCATCTGAATCATGCGCTTGAGCTCGTCATTGGTGCCCTGCGCCAGCACGCGCCCGCCGTCCATGATCATGATGCGGCTGCAGATCTGCTCGACTTCCTCCATGTAATGGCTGGTATACACCACCGTGGCGCCTTCGTCGCGCAGGCGGCAGATGCCCTCCAGGATGGCGTTGCGGCTCTGCGGATCGACTGCCACCGTGGGCTCGTCAAAAAAGATGAGCTCGGGCTTGTGCGCGATGCCGCAGGCAATGTTGAGGCGGCGTGCCAGGCCGCCCGAGAGCTTGCCGGGGCGGAACTTGGTAAAGTCGCCCAGGCCGACAAAGTCGATCGCCTCGTCCACCAGCGCGCGGCGGCGTTTGCGGTCGTTGACGTAAAGACTGCAGAAATAGTCGATGTTCTCACGCACGGTAAGCTCGTCGAACACCGCCACCTGCTGCGGCACCACGCCTATGCGGCGCTTGAGGTCGTAGCGGGCGGGCGTCATGGGCTCGCCGAACAGCTCGATGGTGCCTTTGTCGTAGGCAAGCAGCTGCAGAATGCAGTTGATGGACGTGGTCTTGCCCGAGCCGTTGGGGCCCAGCAGGCCAAAGATCTCGCCGGGGGCGATGCTCAGGTTAAAGTGGTCGAGCGCGATAAGATCGTCGTAGCGCTTGACGAGGTTTTCGACGTGGACGATGTCTGTCATGAGGCGGCCCTTCCGTTGATTGCGGCCCGGTACGATTGCATCATCGCAGGAGCCGCCGGCGCGCGCCAGTGAGCTTTGTCACGAGTGCGAGGGGGCAGAGGCGAAACCCCCGCTCGCGCGAGCGATCGACGCTGCTTTGCCGCGCGGGAGGAATGTCACGGTTGCGCAGGCGACCCCTCCACCACGCGCGGCTTCGCGTACAATACCCGTATGAACAGGCTTTTCGACAAATCGATCGTGCTGGCGTGCTGCATTGCGGCCGCTATGGGCCTTGCTGTGGACGCTCGTCTGGTCGCGGCGTTTTGCCTTGGCGTTATCGCCACCTCGGCGTCGGAAGTCGCACGAGAAGAACACGCCCATCGCGCGAGCGAGGCCGCGAGCTACGCTTACATCATCGCTGCCGTCTTCGTGCCGCCATTTATGCCGTTCGCACCCCTTGCCTTCTATGACATCGCGCGACGCGTGCGCCGTGAACGCATCTGGCCCGCGCTGGCGATTGGCGCCGTGTTTGTCTGCGCGCTTGTCGCGGACCTTCGTGGCGGCGTGCTCACCACCCGAACGCTGTTGCTAACCGCCATCCTTTCGATCGCTGCCACGTTGCTGTCGCTGCGCACCGCGCAGCTGGAGCGCGAACAGAAACGCATGCGTCGCGCCCGCGACAAGCTGCAAGAACGCGCCCTGGCACTCGAGGCACGCAACCGCGACCTCGCCGACCGCCAGGACTACGAAGTCGAGCTCGCAACGCTCGCCGAACGCACCCGCATCGCGCGCGAGATCCACGATAACGTGGGCCACCAGCTCACGCGCGCTTCGCTCCAAACCGAAGCCTTGCGCGTGGTCCACGCCGACGAG
The DNA here is from genome assembly GCF_003437235.1 of Collinsella sp. TF07-1. Classification (NCBI taxonomy): domain Bacteria; kingdom Bacillati; phylum Actinomycetota; class Coriobacteriia; order Coriobacteriales; family Coriobacteriaceae; genus Collinsella; species Collinsella sp. TF07-1. Next base: position 74,929 of record NZ_QSRV01000003.1, on the reverse strand, counting down.
CCCGGCGTCGCCGCCGATTTCGCCGATGTCAAACGCACGGTTGACGAGGCGCTCCAGC